>JBFKXH010000018.1:0-12573 GCA_041638175.1 Thermoplasmatota archaeon | reverse complement strand
GCGGATCTGTAGTACCTCGTCGCCCGTGCCCCAATTGCCATCGGGACCAGGCTGGGCGGAGATCTTCAGCTCGGCGTACATTTCGTCCGGCGGGCCCGGGATGTTGGCGACCATGAGGCTCAACCCCACGGTCATCGCGACTGTGATGCCGACCAACAGGACACTGCCCATGATGTCGGCGACTGCATCCTCCTTGCGGTCCCGCATTGCACGTATCATCGACGGCTTAGGTTATAATCACCATGGCAAAGGCCGGCGACAACCAAGGGGATGTGCCGTCACAACGGGGGTCGGGTCAAAAAAGAAAGAGTGGAGGAGGGGGCCCTGCTGGGCCTACGCGTTGGCCAAGTAAGGCAGTCCGGTGCGGGCGTTGATGCCCACCTTCTTGCCGTCTGGCATGTCACACGGGTTGCCGCTCTTGGGCGTGTTGCCCTTCTTCGAGAAGAAGTAGATCGTTTGTGTGCGACCGCCCTTCAGCTCAACAGAGCGCGTGTGCAGGACGTAGGTTCCTTTGTCGGTAGTGTGCTCGTAGGGCATAGTGCATCCCTGACCAATCAGCCAAGGGGCCCTTCCTAAAGGCTCCGATTCTTTCCAGAAGGGCAACAGGAGAACACGACGATTGCCACAAATGCCCGACGATGGACACATTTGTACGCCACCCATATAAACCAAGGTGAACAGGTTCGGTTTCCAGGAGAAACCAAGGGAGGTCCGGACGGCCGGAATCGAACCAGCAACCTGCGGATCTACAGTCCGCCGCTCTGCCTAGTTGAGCTACGTCCGGGTGTCCCTCTTTGCAGGGGGACAATCGCGGCCGACAAAGCCGCCGTTCTTACGGTTTCCGGTAGGAAGCCCGTGGCCAGGTGCGCGCCAGGGAAGTGGCTAAGACCTCCGCATCGCTCGCCGTGGCGTGGCCGACACACCGTCCGACCTGCTCTACACCGCCAGCCATGAATGGATCCGCGTCGACGGCGACGAAGCGACCATCGGCATCACGGACCACGCCCAAGAAAGTCTCAACGACATCGTCTACGTCGAGCTTCCCGGCGTCGGTGACCAGTTCGACACCGACGATGAGTTCGGGGTCGTCGAGTCGGTCAAGTCGGTGAGCGACCTCTACATGCCACTGGCGGGAGAGATCCTTGCGGCCAACGAGGCCTTGGAGGACGCCCCGGAGACCATCAACGAAGACCCCTACGGCGAAGGATGGCTCATCAAGATCAAGATCCAGGACCGCGGCGAAGTGGCGACGCTCCTCTCCGCTGAGGACTACATCGCCTCCACCGAATGAACCGGTGGGCGCTGTTCTGGGGCGCTCTTGCCGTCGGCATCGCCCTGACCGTCCTGTTGTGGTCTTTCGGCATCTGGGCGTTCTTCCTGCCCCTGCTGTTTCCCGCGGTGTTCTGGCCGCGAGGCGCACGAAAGGTCTGCCCCCGATGCGGCCACGAGACCATGCATCCCGCCGAGCGCTACTGCCCGGTCGACGGCGAACGGTTGGAGGCCCTCTGACGCTGGACCATCGCAGAAGGATGAAACACGGCCACGCGGCTCCGGGCGCATGCACGCGCGCTTGGATGGCCAGACGTTCTTGATCAGCGGAGCCAACCGGGGCCTGGGCGCCCAGACCGCCCATGAGCTGGCCGCGCTCGGCGCGACCGTGTATGCAGGCGCCCGGAGCCCCGAAGCACTGGAAGGTGTGGAAGCACAGTCGCACGGAAAGATCCTGCCGGTACCGCTCGACGTGACCGAGGAAGCGAGCATCGAAGCGGCCGTCACGCACGCTGCCGCCAACGGGCTGGACGGACTCGTCAACAACGCGGGCATCGGCGACTGGCATGGCAGCGTATTGGACCGGCTGGCGGCGGACCGCCTTGACCAGGTGCTGGCCACCAACCTCCGTGGCCCGATGCTGCTTGCCAAACATGCCCTGCCCCATTTGCTGCGACGTCCTGGAGGGCGGGTCGTCAATGTGAGCAGTGGCATGGGGGCGCTTGGGGAAGGGATGTCCGGGTCCAGCCCCGCCTACCGGGTCAGCAAGACCGGCCTGAATGGGCTCACGGTCTACCTGCACGGCGAATACGGCCCGCGCGGCCTGATCGCCAACAGTGTCTGCCCCGGATGGGTCCGCACCGACATGGGGGGGCCCAATGCCCATCGGAGCCTCGAAGAAGGGGCCGACGGCATCGTATGGCTCTGTCGGTTCTCGGCTGGGGACCAGGGGGGCCGGTTCTGGCGGGATCGGAAGATCATCGACTGGTAGGCTCAACCCTCATAACCCCGGGCCGAGTCGCCACGGTGTGCACCTGATCCCGAACCATGCCCGGGAAGCAGAACTCTGTGCAACGATCGGCATCGAATCGGTCGACGCACTCTTTGCGGACATCCCCGCAGATCTGCAGATCGAAGGACTTGATCTGCCCGATGCGGAGCCAGAACGGTACCTTGCCAGTCGGCTACGTCGCACCATGAGCAAGAACCGCACCTACGACAACATGCCCATCTTCTTGGGTGGCGGCCTCAAGCCGCAACATGTCCCGGCAGCGGTGCGCGCGGTCATCCATCGACAAGAACTGATCAATGCGTATACGCCCTACCAACCCGAGGTCTCCCAGGGCTTGCTCCAATGTCTCTTCGAATACCAATCCTTGATGGCCGACATCACTCGCATGGAGGTCGTGAACTCGTCCATGTACGACGGCCACACCGCGCTTGGCGAAGCAGGGCTCATGGCGCTTCGCGTGCATGGCCGGCGCCCTCGATTCTTGGTCCCGGAGAACCTGAGCTGGCAGAAGCGCAGCGTCCTGGAGAACTACGGGCGCGGACCGGGCCTTCTTGTGGAATCCTATGCCTACGACGACGTCACGGGCGAAGCGGACCTGGAGGACCTCTCGGCGAAGCTGGGTGACGATGTGTGCGGCGTCTACCTGGAGAACCCGAACCATTTCGGCGTCTTCGAATCCCAAGCCAAAAAGGTCGGCGACCTGGCACATGGGGCCGGCGCCCTTTTCGTCATGGGCATCGATCCCACCAGCCTGGGCGTGACCATGCCACCGGGCCTCCTGGGAGCCGACATCGCCATCGGCGAAGCCAGCTGCTTCGGTGGCGCGCCCCAATGCGGCGGCCCCCTGCTCGGCTTGTTTGCGACCACGGAAAAACTCGTGCGCAAGATGCCCGGGCGATTGATCGGCGCGACCCTGGATGAAGCAGGCAAACGGGGCTACGTGATGACGTTGCAGGCCCGGGAACAGCACATCCGCCGCGCCAAGGCGACCAGCAACATCTGCAGCAACGAAGCGCTCATGGCCAACATGGCTGCCATGCACCTGACCATGCTCGGCCGCACGGGCCTGCGCGACATGGGGCTCCACAACCTCAAGGTCGGCGCCAAATTGCAGACCACGCTCGAGGCCGCCGGCCTGGCGCCACGGTTCTCAGGGGCCCACTACAACGAAATGGTGACCCGGGTCGGCGACGCCGATGCCTTCCACGAGGCCCTTCTGGCGGCCGGCGTCCACGGCGGGCTGCGCTTGGGGCCGGACGTGCCTGGGTTGGCCGATTGCATGCTCTGGGGCGCGACCCCGGTGCACGCACCACAGGATTTCACCGCCCTCGAAGCGGCCTTGGCCGAGGTGCGACCATGACGGAAGTGATCCAAGCCGCATCGACGGAAAGCATGTCGGCGATGCATCCCTCCACAATGGTCCTGCCCCACGACGTGCCGCTGCCCGTCGAAGTGAGTCGCCCAGGCACCACGGGGGTCCACATGGGGGAGATCCGCGACGAGGAAGGCCTCGTCGGACGGGTCCCAGAGAGCCTGCGCTTCGACCCGGGGCTCGAGGGGGACTTCGGCCTCAGTGAACCGGAGGCGGTCCACCATTTCACCAAACTGAGCCAGAAGAACTTCGGCAACGACACGGCCCTGTATCCGCTTGGCAGTTGCACCATGAAGTACAATGCCAAGGTCTGCGACGAGGTGGCCTCCTGGTCGATGACCAACCTGGTCCACCCAGAACAGGACCCCCGCACCATCCAGGGCTACCTGGAGGTCATGCATGGCCTCCAGCATTGGCTCGGTGAGGTCACGGGCATGGACGAAGTGACCCTGCAACCCGCCGCGGGTGCCCAAGGCGAGTTCCTTGGCTGCCTGCTGGCCCGTGCGTACCACGAAAGCCGTGGCGAAGGGCACCGCAACGAAGTGGTCCTGCCCGACACCGCGCACGGCACCAATCCGGCGACGGCGGGCATGGCCGGCTACAAGGTCGTGGAGTTCCCGAGCAAAAAGGACGGCCGCGTCGACCTGGACGCATTGAAGGCCAGCGTCGGCAACAACACGGCCCTGTTCATGCTCACCAATCCCAATACGCTGGGGCTTTTCGAAGCGGACATCCAGGAGATCGCCAAGATCGTCCACGAGGCAGGCGGCTTGCTGTACTACGACGGGGCGAACCTGAACGCCATCCAAGGCATCACCCGCCCTGGCGACATGGGCTTCGACATCGTCCACATCAACCTGCACAAGACCTACGCTGTGCCCCACGGCGGCGGCGGTCCCGGAAGCGGCCCCGTCGGCGTCAAGGCCCGGCTCGCCCCGTTCTTGCCTGTGCCCCGCATCGTCAAGACCGACGCAGGCTACGACGTGCAAGGCCTTGAGGTGCACCCAGAAAGCATCGGCAAGATCAAGGGCTTCTACGGCCAAAGCGCGGCCCTTGTGCGCGCCTACACCTACATGTGCCTGCTCGGTGGCGACGGCATCCGGCGCGCCGCGCAGATCGCGGTCTTGAACGCCAATTACGTCAAGGCTCGGCTCCAAGGCGTGCTGGACTTCCCGCATCCGGGGCCGAACAAGCATGAGTTCGTCGCTTCCGCATCGACGCTCAAGAAGACCCGCGGCATCAGCGCCGGCGACATCGGCAAGCGGCTCTTGGATCACGGCATCCACGCACCCACGGTCTACTTCCCCCTGATCGTGCCCGAGGCCTTGATGTTCGAACCGACCGAGTCGGAATCCAAGGAAGAGCTGGATCGTTTCATCGATGCCATGATCGAGATCGCCAAGGAGGACCCTGCAGTCGTCCGTGGGGCGCCGTACACGACGCCCGTCAAGCGTCTCGACGAGGCCAAGGCGGCTCGCAACCCGGTGCTGCGATGGCACACGTTGGAACGGCTCCAAGAATGACGTTGCGCGTCGGCCTTGTCATCAACCCCATCGCTGGGCTCGGAGGCGAAGCCGGCTTCAAGGGCAGTGACGGTCATTGGCAGGATGCCCTGTCCCAAGGGTTCGAGCCCCACGCGGCGGACCGTGCCAAGCGCCTGGTCGACGCCACCGCTTCCATCGAATGGCATCACGCACCCGGTGCCTTGGGCTTGGGCGATGAGCCGGGCAAAGCCTTGGGGGAGACGTCCGCCGCGGATACCCAAGAAGCGATCCAAGCGTTGGCGCCCGCGGTGGACCTGATCTGCTTCGTCGGGGGTGATGGCACGGCCACGGATGTTGCCAAGGTCGCCGGTGACACGCCATGCCTGGGCATCCCAGCGGGCGTCAAGATCACCAGCGCGGTGTTCGCCCACGATGTGGAAGAGGCAGCCTGGTTGCTGGAGAACCTCGATCCAGGCTTCGAGACCGTGGCGCGGGACGTCACGGACCTGGACGAAGCCGCGTACCGCAGCGGACGCGTGGACGTGACGCTGACCGGTACCTTGCGCGTGCCCCTTTCACCGGCGGTGCAAGGCGGCAAGGTGGCCACCGTCCAGGAAACGCCGCTGGAGCCCCTGGTCGAGCAGGTCATGGCGGACTGGGATCCGGATGCTGCGTACCTGGTCGGCGCGGGCAGCGTCTGTCGTGCCATCAAACAACAATTCTGGGGTGAGCCCACCTTGCTCGGGATCGACGCCATCGCCGGCGGCCGCATCGTTGAGATGGACCTGAACGGACCGGCGGTGCTGGCGTTCGTGCAGGCGCAGCAAGCGCTCGGCCGGCCGGTCCGCATTTTGCTCAGTACGATCGGGGGTCAGGGGATGCTGCTGGGGCGTGGCACACACCCGCTCCATGAAGCGTTGGGACTGCTTGGTTGGGATGCCCTATGGGTCGTCGCCCCGCCCGAGAAACTGGTCGGGTTGCGGGGCTTGCACGTGGACGTCGAGCCGTCCTTGTCCGCGGGGGCGCCGGCGTACATGCGCGTCACGTCCGGCCTGCGCGAGACGCGCATGTTGCGGCTCTTGGCCGGCCACGAAGCAAACGACTGATACCCGGGCGCGTGGTGGCCGGGCCATGGATCCAGAAGTGGCGACGGCTGTGCCGCGCAGCCCCGTCAGTTGCACGATCACGGCACGAGATCACGTGGTCATCCAGGACAAGCCGGCAGAATCCGGCGGCCAAGACATGGGCATGATGGCCAGTGAACTGCTCATGGCGTCCCTCCTGTCCTGCCAACTCAGCACCTTTGCGAAGGTCGCCGCCAAGCGGCGCTTAGAAGCCAAGGCGGATGCGATCCGCGCGGACATGCACTTCGACGGCGCGGGTGACATCGAACGGATCGACATCCATTGGACCATCTCTGGCGTACCGGATGACAAGAAGGAGACCTTGGTCCGGCTCACGGACAAGGTCTGCACCATCAGTCGTGCCCTCAAGACGCCGCTCACAGCCCGTTGGTGAGCAGCTCCAGGTAGCTTCGGCCTTCACGCTGCGGCGGAAGCCCAAGACGTCGGCACGCCGCTTCTACGAGTTCGGCCGCGGCCTCGGGCGCGTCGCTCATGGTCTCCACTTCGACGAACCGTCCGACACCGTCCACGTCGTCCAGGGCGACCGTGACCGCGCCGAAGCGCCAGGAACGTCTCACCTTGCGAAGGCGCGGGCCCGGCTTGAAGCCCAGGGCCTCGAGCATAGGCGTCGGGTCTTGCTCCAGGCGATGGTTGATCTCCCGGCGCACCTTCGTTTCCTGGGCGACCCGGGGTCCCTTGTAAGTCAATTCCCAATGGGTCCCTTCGCGGCGGACGCGCAATGCCTCGTCGGTCGTGGCAAAATCACGTGTCGGGTGCAGGAAGAACAGGTCTTCTTGCAGCGATTCCTGGCCACCGGTGGCGCCGAGCGTCTCCAGGATGGCCTCGTCCCAGTCCGAGCCTGCCAAGGGGACCTTCGCCTCGACCTCGTACACGATCGGCCACAAGCAAGGCGCTATGAAGGCGTGCCGTAGTGCAAGCGCGTGCGCCCCGTCCTGGTGGTGGCCCTTTTGGCCACTGTCGCACTCGCAGGTTGCTTTGAGCCCTATCGGGTGCATGTCCCGGCAGCCACGTTGGAAGCCAGCGGGCTCGACTGGAATGTGACCAAGGGCGCAGTGCACGGATCCACGTTCAAGACCAAGACCACGGAGACGCGGTATGTGCACACGCCCACGAGCGACCCCCCGTATCCCGGTGTGCTGCAGGTCTTCAGCATCCGCGGTGGGGCCCGTTCCCTGGATGACCTGATCGACGTGGCCCACGACATCCTGGAGGACGCGGTCGCCCGGGAAGGCATCGTGGTCAACCAAGACCTCGACAGCGAAGGTGCCCGCACCTTGAAGAGCGGCGTCAAGACCGTCTGGTTCAGCCACGAGGGGCGCATCCCTTCCGCCAGCAGCGATTCGATCCTGTTCACTGGCGGCGATGATCTGATCGTACGCGTCCTTGGCGAGGTCGGCTACGATGGCAAATCCAAGACCGCCCTGGTCTTGTTCACGTTCGTACAGGTCGGCACCCACAGCGACCCTGGCTTGCCAGGTGGCATCGGCGGCGGGGAAGCAAAGGACCTGCGGACCTGGCACGAGATCGTCGGGGACAACAAAGGCACGGTCGACGGCGCAACCGTCACCGGCGACCGGGGACTCATCTGGAACCTGAGAAGCCATGGTTGAAGCAGCGCGCATCCCGGCCGGCCCCAAGGTACGGGAATGGAGCAGAAAACGCGGCTACAGCGACTGGATGGTGGCCCGGTTCGTCAAGATCGCCCAAGAGAGCGGCGTGTCCACCAATCACTTTCTAGAGGGGCTAGGCAAGCGGCCGCCGTCCTATGTGCGGGCCAATCCCTTGCGCAGCGACCGCAACGAACTGCGCAAGCGGTGGGAGGCACGCGGGTTCGAGCTGGCCGACGTGGACCTGGACCCGCAGATGATGCGCGTCATCCAAGCACCGATCAGTCCAGGCGCTACTTTGGAACACCTGCTGGGGCACTCCATGCCTCAGGACGCCGCGAGCGCGGCAGCGCCATTGGCCTTGGGGGCACGGCCGGGCGACGTGGTCGTCGACCTGGCCGCTGCACCCGGGGTCAAGAGCGTCCACTTGGCGGGGGACGTCGGGCATGGCGCGCTGGTGGCGGTCGAGCCGGACGCTGAGCGCATGCGCGCGTTGCGGGCGAACCTGGAGCGGTGCGGGGCGCCCGCCATGACCCGAGCCCATACGGCCCAGGAGACGCCCGGTGAAGCATGGGCCGACCGCGTGATGGTCGATGCACCCTGCACGGGCGAAGGGACCATTCCAAAAGACAGGAACCGACGTCGCGGAGATGCCAAGGAGATCGGAACGTTGGCACGAGAGCAAGCCGCCATCCTGGAAGCGGCCGATCGCATCCTCAAGCCCGGTGGCACGTTGGTCTATGCCACCTGTACGTTCGCACCGGAAGAGAACGAAGCGCAGGTGCAACATCTCTTGGACATGGGCTACCGCATGGAGCGGCTGCCGTTCGATGCCTTCGGTGCTCCACTCGGCCGCGGCATCACGCAGTGGCCCGGGTTGGAGCTGGACACCGACGTGGCCCACGCGCGTCGCTTCTTCCCCGGCGTCCATGCGACGCTCGGGTTCTTTGTGGCCAAACTGACCAAGGAGGGTGCATGAGGGAGCCGACCTATGACGAAGAGACCGCCATCCTCGGTTTCTTCGAAGCGGCGAGCAAAGGCATGGCCCGCAAGATCACCGGAAGACTGACGCTCGCAGTGCACGACGAGGTGGTCTACTTGGTGCCCAAGTCCGCTTGGGGGCTGCCGCCGGAGATCCTCGAGGAAGCGTCGCCCACGTACCGCATCGGCAGCCTGGAACCGGAGGGCTTTGCGTTGGATCTGCAAGGGGCAGTCCTATGGGCCCGCGCCAGCAAGGCCCAGATCGTGCGCGTCACGGAGAAGGCAGCACGGATCTTCCTGTACGGCAAGAACATCCTGGGTACTTCCGTCGAAAACTATGCGCGTGGGCTGGACCGCGGCGATGCGTGCATCGTCGTGAACCCGCGCGGCGAGGCGCTCGGCATCGGCGAGGTCGTCGGCAGCTTCAAGGGCAAGCGCGAGGCTGTCACCCCGATCCATGACCTTGGAGAATACCTCCGCGACCAATCCATACACGGTGATCGTGGCACGCCAGAATGACCAGTTCCTGATGGTGCGCCACCGCGACCGCGGCTGGGAGCTCCCCGGCGGCAAGTTGGAGGACAACGAAGGCCCCGTCCATTGTGCCCTGCGTGAATTCCGGGAGGAGACGGGGCATCTGCTGAGCAAGCCCAAGTTCGTCTTGAAGCTCGAAAAAGACAACGGCACCTGCTACGTATTCCAGGGCGGCCTTGGGGTCCCGGCCGAAGGCAAGGACGCGGACGAAGCGATCGAGGCCATGGAGTGGTTCGATGCGCTGCCAGAGGACCTGGCGTTCCCGGATGATCCGTATGACGAGATCGGCCAAGCCTTGGGGATCCGTTTCCTGCCATGAGCACAAGCACTTTGAACAGCGCCCCAAGTGCGAACCCGATGACTAGCCCTGCCCACGAGTGCACCAGCACTGCCAGCGACGGATGGAACCTGCTCGCCGCCTGCCCGGAGGACGGCAGCGGCAGTGGCACCGTCATCGGTATCGTGGTCGGGGTCGTCGTTTTGGCCGCCGTCGGCGTCGGCATCTGGTGGCTCGTCAAGAAGCGCCACATGTAGGGCGGGGCCAGTCGACGGCGCTTGCTTCAGAACAAGGAACCGAACAGGTCACCTGCATAGATGAACAGCAGGCTGCGCACTACGATGGCGATGAACGTGACCGCCAAGAAGAGCGATTTGCGCATCTTCAGCACCGCCAGGATGAAGAGCGGTGCCGTATCGCTCATGAACGGGATCGCGAAGAGGATGAACACCGCAAGGTAGCCGAAGCGTTGGGCGAAGCGCTCCAGTGCCTCGAACATCTTTCGGAGGGTCGCGCGGCGCTCAAGCACCTCGGATAGGCCCTGGTTGGCTTTGTCGCCCATCATCAGAACGAGCCATGCGCCGACCACCTTGGCTGAAGATGCGATGGCCACGGTCGCGAAGACCCCGATGTTGTCCACCGCGTTCTGCAAGATGATCTCGAACGGTGTCGGCAAGAACAGGCTGGTGGCCAAGCTGTAGAAGAACAGCGCATAGCCGCTTTGGAAATCGGCCAGGGCCTCACGGTTGACGATCGCCAAGACCAGGCCGACCACGGCCCAGACGGCCAAGCTCGTCCAGAGGAGGATCGAGAAGATCGCCTTGCGCCGCTGGTGGGTCAGCAGGCTGTCGTCGACCAGGCTCCGTGCCAAGAGTTTGCGCTGCCGTGGATCACTGAGCAATCGCCAGTTCTCTCTGAATTGGCCCGGGATGCCCGTGATGGCATTGATCATGTCGTTGTTGGCGCGGATGATCCGGTCGCCGACGCGGTAGCCCATGGTCTGGCTGCTCGGATCGCCTTCCCAATCGGCCAGGACCGTCAGCCGGGCGAGGCCGTCGCTACCAAAGTAGTCGCGAAGTTCTGCCCGACGGGGTGGCTCGGCCACGGCCCTTGACCAAGCGCCGGGGCTTTGACCATTGCCTTTGTAGAATCCATCTGCAACCCGTCGGTTCAAATACGACCCCATCTTGGGCCGCCTCGCGCCGGGGCTCTGGTCCCGTGCGAAGGCCCGTTCGGGTCGCAGGGGAACGTAACTCAGTTGGGAGAGTGCGGCACTGAAGATGCCGATGTCGCCGGTTCGAGCCCGGTCGTTCCCATAATCGCTCGGCTGTCGCCGATGGTGGGGTCCTGGTCTACGACCGTGTTCAATCACACGGCTTGATGATCCCGTAGGTGCCCAGTCCGAGGAACGCCAGGGCCGCGAGGCACGCCGCCATGGCCAGGGAGAGCGAACGTTGTTTCCAGGCGATCATCGCGCCGATGATCAGCAGCGTTACCGCGGGGGCCACATGGGTCCAGGAATCAAGCCATGTGCCGTAGGCATCGCCGAAGGCAAGTGAACCGATCTCGTAGCGGCCACAGGCGATCTGCCCCGCATCTTCGCTGGCGTCGTGCTGCATCCACGCCCACAGGGGGGCAGGCAGCGCCCAAAGGAAAGCGAGGGCCGGTGTGGCCCATGCTGCCGATGAGCGTGCTTGCCATGCGCAGTACGCCGCTGGAGCCACCGCCGTGGCGAGCACGACGAGTTGCAGCAGGAGCAAAACGGGGTCGACAAGGTCGTAGGTCACGGCGCTCGCGAAGGTCACGACCGCCAGCACCGCAAGGTAGCCGGCAGCGATCTGCAAGCGGCGATCCCCCTCGGCCGGCAGCCAGAAGGTAGAAACTGCCACCGCTGCGGCGACCGCGGCCAAGAGGGTCAGTCCCACGCTCCACACCATGGCGACGAAGAGGGCGCCAGCGATGAAGAGCGCCGCTTGGCTGGCGAGCAACCAGATCGGTGCCGCGGACGGCAGGCGCATCCAAGTCATGGATTTGCCAACGCCTGGGCACCAAGGCTCTTCTGGTCGGGACGTCGAAACGGCGGTGCCGTTTTCACCTGCCTGGCCCTGCTGGCCTTGTGACGAAGCGCGAAGACTGGCACGCGGACACCTATGGCCCAGCCAAGGCCAAGCACGGTGAGCGCAAGGAGCGCTTTTCCACGTTCGCGGGTCGTGAGATGGTGCCTGTGTACACCGCTGAGGACGTCGGGGACGACCTGGCCGTGCGGCTTGGATTCCCCGGTGAGCCCCCCTACACGCGGGGTGTACAACCGACCATGTACCGCGGTCGCCATTGGACCATGCGCCAGTACGCGGGCTTCTCGACGCCGGAGGAATCCAACAAGCGCTACCACATGCTGCTTGCCTCTGGCGCCAAAGGACTGAGCGTCGCGTTCGACTTGCCGACCCAGATCGGCATGGACAGCGATGACGACATGGCGCAGGGGGAGGTCGGCAAGGTGGGCGTGGCGATCGATAGCCTCGCGGACATGGAGATCCTGTTCGATGGCATCCCCCTTGACAAGGTCAGCACGAGCATGACCATCAACGCACCTGCCGCCGTTCTGTTGTGCATGTACATCGCGGTCGCCAAGAAGCAGGGCGTTTCTGCTGACAAGATCTCGGGGACCATCCAGAACGATATCCTCAAGGAGTACATCGCCCGCGGCACGTACATCTACCCGCCGGAGCCGAGCATGCGGCTCATCACGGACATCTTCGACTACTGCGCCCGTGAGGTGCCCCGGTGGAACACCATCAGTATCAGCGGCTACCACATCCGGGAAGCCGGCAGCACGGCCGCCCAGGAACTCGCGTTCACCCTCGCCGACGGCATCGCGTACGTGCAAGCGGC
>JBFKXH010000017.1:0-13172 GCA_041638175.1 Thermoplasmatota archaeon | reverse complement strand
GTCTCCCTTCAATCGGAAGCGGACCTGGTCGCCGCGCCTCTCGATCGAGGTCACGCCAGGGGTGCCGGCGAGCTGGGCCGCGTCGCCGGCCGGTAACCTGCATTGCACCCGGGTGGGTTCCGTGGCAAGAAGATGCAAGATGTTCTCTTGGCGACGCAGCCGCCCCGCGATGAGCATGCTGACCTCGTCGCACGTGGTCTGGATCTCGTGGACGACGTGGCTGCTCAGAAAGACCGTGCCGCCGCCGTGTGCATGGTCTCGGATCAATCCGTCCACTTGGCGTCGAAGCAACGGGTCCAACCCATCCGTGGGTTCATCCAGGATCCACAGAGGTGCCCGGTGCTGGAGGGCATCAAGCAACGCGATCTTCTGCTTGTTGCCTTTGGATAGGTTGCGGATCTTTGGCGAAAGTTGCGCGCCGAGTCGTGCGACCAGCTCATCGCGCCATGCCTCGTCCACGTCCCCGCGGATCACCGCCGAATCGTGCAGGAACTGACGGCCCGTCAAATGTTCAGGCAATGCCAGCTCCCCCGGCAAGTACCCGACGCGGGCCCGCACCGTCTTCGGGGCTTGGCGCGGGTCGACGCCCAGGACACGCGCGCCGCCCCTCGTCGGCCGAAGCAGATCCATCAAGAGCCGCATGCAGGTGGTCTTGCCGGCTCCGTTCGGCCCCAGGAACCCATGGATGGTCCCCTTGGAAACGCGCAGGTCAAGGTCGAACAGACCCTTGCCGCCGAAGTCCTTGGTGAGGCCTCGCGTCTCCAAAACCGGCATGGGAAGACAATCTGCCCCTTGCGATACTTATGCTGTGGTGCTGGGGGGTCGGGCCGGGGCCATCCCGCCGGGGGCCACAAACCCTTTGGGCCGCAAAGGCAACCCGACCGGCATGCGATGGATCTTTGCCCTTCTGGTGGCTGGGATGATGGCGGGTTGCGCCGAGCAGTCCGACGCCGCGGCTCCGACCGAACCTGAGGACCCCGGGTTCTACACAGGGCAGCTCGGCGAGTTGGTGGTCCCCGAGGCGTTCACGCACTTTGGCGAGACGCTCGCATACGAGACGAACCGCAGCGGTCAAGGCATCTGGGTCGAAGAAGGGGTCTTGTTCTCGACCAATGGGCGAGACCTCCACATTTTCGACGTGCGGGACCCGCAGAACGTCACCCTGCTGGGGGCGCTCGAGGACCTGCCGGGCGCACGTGATGTGGATGTGCTGACCTGGAACGATCACCGTCTGGCCGTAGTGGCCGGGAGCGGGCAGGGCATGCACATCATCGATGTCGCGGATCCTGAAGCGCCTGTCATGTTGACGTCGACCGAGGTGCTCAGCGCAGGCGTCCACAACCTGGCCGCGGTGGATGGCACCCCGTACGTGTACGTGGCGGGGGCGTCTGGAGAACGCAAGATCGATGTGGTGGACCTGACCGACCCGTACAATCCGACCATCAGCTTCTTCCTGATGCCCGAAAGCATGACCGTCAACGGCGTACCCGGCGTCCCCCTCAACAGCAATGGCTGCCACGACATCACGGTCCGTGTCGACTTGGCGCGGGCGTACTGCGCAGGCGGGGGCAGTCAATACATGAGCGGCGGGGGCGAGTCCTTCATCTGGGACATCACCGAGGTGAAGGCCCCCAAGTGGTTGGCGGCCATCGACGACCCGCGCCTCATCTACCATCACCAAGCCTTCGTCAATGATGACGGGACCCGCTTGATCATCAACGACGAGTACATCGGCGCCTACCAGATCGGCGCTGGCGCCAACAATTGCTTCCGCGCGGACACGCCCCTGCCTGGCGACGCGGAGCAGGTCCCGTTCGCCGCGGCGTGGATCTACGACATCAGCGATGAGACGTCGCCCGAGTACCTCAGTTTCGTGCAGAACCCTGCGGGATGGAGCGGCGATGGCCTACCTCCCAGCCCCGTCGAAGGCAATTGCGGGGCGCATTTCGGAGACATCATCGCAGGCCACGACGCATTCGTCATGGGGTGGTACCAGGGGGGGACCGTCCTGGTGGATTTCACGGACGGCGCCAATCCGGTCGTCTTGGACGTATCCCCGCCGGCAGGTAGCACCTGGGATTCCATGTACTACGATGGCTGGGTCTATCACAGCAGCGGGGACCTGGTGTTGACCGCGCTGGCCTAGACCACACGGACCGTGACGCGGCCCTCAAGCTCCGCGTGCGCATGGTCCTCGAAACTTGCATCGGACCACTTGTGTAGATCCTGGTCGACCCTGACGTCGAACTGCACTTCGAAATGCCCGGGTCGGCGGAACACGTGTTTCTGGGGCAGGTATCCCCAGACGGCATCCGAGGCGAAGGGCCGGTCGCGTCGGTTCAGCGTGGCGGGCTTCGGGCCAGCGCCGCCTGCCGTGCTTGAGAACCATACGCGGGTGGTCTCCTCGAAGGCGGGCAGGTCATCGAGCCTGTAGAGGGCCTTGAGGACCAGCGGGGCTCCCACAGGCACCTCGACGATCTGGAGCGGCGAAGGCTCGAGCCGCAACTGCTCGGACACGTTGACGCGACAGACCACGACCTCGACAGCCGGTTTCACGGGTCGAGCCTCACGACATGGACGGGGGCTTCAGCCACAGCGATCAACTCGGCGGCGATGCTGCCAAGCCGATACGTGCCCCCCATGCGGCGGGTCCCGACGACCACAAGGTCCCGGGGGCGAGCTTCTTGCGTCAGTTCCTCGACAACGGACGCGCCGGCCACGGTGTTGCGCGTCAATGCGACGCCGTGGCGGTCGCACACCTGTGCGATGTGATCGAACACTTCGGGCATGGCACCGGCAGGGTCTGGGGCTATGTGCACAGCATAGACGGGGACCCCCATCTCTGCCGCAAGCTCCACTGCGTGCTCTTGGGCAAGGAATTCACGGTCGGTCCCGCCGATGGGCACGACCACCCGCTCGAACATCTGCGTCATGCGCCCTCCCGATACAAGGTCGAATCGGCGTCGCCCTCCACGTGGAGGATGCCGAACGCTCCTTTGTGGATGCGATAGAGCGAATGGTCGACGAGGAAATAGTCGCCCGGGACCTCGACATCGAACTCTACCATGGCGGCACCGCCCGCGGGGACCAGGGTCGTCTGGACGTTCTCCTGGGGTTCGCTCACGATGGCGCCTTGGTCCCAGACCCGATCAAAGATCTCCCCGATGATGTGGAAGCTGCTGACCAGGTTCGGCCCGCCATTGCCGACGAACAGTCGGACCGAGTCACCGACCTCGGCGGTCAGGCGTCGGTCGCCCGTCAAGGAGTCGACCCTGCCGTTGAAGACCACGAAACTCGGGTCCTCCGCCAAAGCGCGGTCCTGGTCGAAGGTATGGTGGCCCTTTTGGCTGGCTTTGAAGGGGCTGTAAAGGTCCCCTTGCACCACGTAGTATTCCTTGTCTACGGGAGGCAACCCGCCGGGCGGCTCGACCAAGATGAGGCCGTACATGCCCTTGGCCACGTGCAGCGGCGGGTCCTGGAATGCGCAATGGTACACGTACAGCCCGGCCCGCAGCGCTTTGAAGGTGAACGTGGCGGTCTCGCCGGGCGCCGCGATGGTCATGGTGGCGCCACCGCCGGGGCCGGTGACCGCGTGGAAGTCGATGTTGTGGGTCATGATGCTGGAGGCATCGTTGTGGTGGTTCACCGTCACCGTGTCCCCTTCGCGCACACGGAGCATGGGGCCGGGCACGGTGCCGTTGAAGGTCCAGTAGGTGTACGTGGTGCCCGGCGCGATCTCAGCGGTCAATTCGCTGGAGTGCAGGTCGATCGTGACCGCATTGGGGCCCCGGGGACCGATCGCCGGGGGGACCTCGGCGGCGTCCCGGCCGATCTCTGCGGTATCCACAGGCCAGGCAGAGCCGGGGGTCTTGGCGGCGGAGGCCGCCGGGGCATCGCCAGCCCCCTCCACGACCTCGATCACGCCGACCATGCCTTGGTACCCGTCCGCGGTCGCTGCCGCGTGCGGGATGCAGTAGTACCGGTACGTGCCCGGTTCGGTGAACGTGAACGACCAGGATTCTCCCTCCCTGAGCCACGTGTCCGGAGCGTCGCCGGATCCCGGGGTGCCCCAATGGGCGGCATCGTACGGCGTCACCGTGTGTGCAGGCGACTCTTGGTTCACCCAGGTCACGGTCGACCCTACACCGACCGTCAGGTGCCGCGGAGAGAATTCCAGGTTCTTCATGTCAATGGTGTAGGCCCCGACCTCGCCGTCAAGGCGCTCCAGTTCAGGGCCGATGCATCCGGCCAACCCAGCCCCGACGAGGACCAAAACGAGGATTCGCATAGGAGGTGATGTGCATACCTGGGGCTTATACCACGGCCCCTGTTCTCAGGCCTGATTCTCACCTTTGGGAACCAGTGCCATGACACATCGCGGACCGCTGCTTGAAGCACAAGTGGAGACAGCACTTTCCACCCCGGCCTACCGCCGCATCCTGGCAGTCTGCATCCGTCGCCCGTTGTCGGTCAAGGACATCGCGCAACAGACGGGCATCCCGCTGGCATCCGTCTACCGCAACGTGCGCGCCCTGGAGACGGATGCGTTGTTGGTGGTAGAACGCAGTGCCATGACGGCCGAGGGGAAGCCGTACGACCTCTACAGGTCCCGCCTGCGGGAGGCCAACATGCGCATCTCAGCCAGCGGCGTGGAGCTGGGCTGGCAAGTGGAGAGTACGGTCGAAGACCGCCTGATCCACCTATGGAACTACCTTGGAGCTTGAAATGGAACACGAGACCTTTGCGACCCTGACCATCCTACGACTGCTCACCATCGCCCTTGGGGCGACGTTCCTGTGGTTCGTGGCCCGGGCCTACCTGAAGCATCGCGCGCCCTCACTGGCCATCCTGTTCGTGGCCATCGGCCTGATGACCGCCGGTGCCGTGGTGGAAGGGTTCATGGTCGGCATCTTGGACATCGACATCGAGGTCGCCCATCTCACGGAGGCCGTCTTCCAATTGTTGGCATTCTCGGTGCTGGTATGGTCTGTGGTGTCCCACAAGGCCATCGCCTAGTCGTTGCGGATCAAGACGGGGCATTCGTCACGGGCGTGCAGCCGCGCGAGCGCGTGTTCCACCAGGGTGCGGGCGCTCGCATCGAAGTGTGCGCTGGTCCCTTCCATCGTGGTCTCGATGGCGCGGGCCCCTCGCGCCCAGGGGCAGCGACAGGGGGCGTCGCGGCGGATCATCCTTTGTTGTCCGATGGCCATCTGGAAGTGCCAACCTACGGGCGTAGGCCCTTGTGTCCAGCCCTCACTACGGCCCGGCCCGGTACACCGGAGGCGCTGCCCGGGCCCCAAGACCCGCGTCGCCGGGCAGGTCCGCCCAGGGCACCATACCCGCAGGGTGTTCATGAGACGACCACGGTGGCCACCATGCCCTTCCATTCGCCATCTTGCTTGTATGCGTGGGGTTTGCAGTAGATCGTGAACTCACCGGGGGTGTCAAAGGCGTGGCTCCAGCGTTGCCCGCCACCGATGTTGCCTGAATCGAAGCTCCCGTGCGCGTCGGTGACCGTGTGGGCCACACCATCCCGGTTGACCCAGGTCACCGTGGTCCCCGCCGCGATCTCCAGTCGGCCGTCCTTGAACACGAAGTCCTCCATGTCGGAAGTCACTGCGGCGGGGGCTGGCGGTGCTGTGCTGCCGGGGGCATGGTCTTCGTGGTCATCGGCCGGCGTGCCACTGGAGGTGTGTGGGCCCGGGTCTCCGTTGGCGGCCTCGAGCAGCGTGGGGGCGATGGCAAGCAATGCGTCCGTGCTGGCCTGCCCGACGGCGAGGACGGTCAGCATCCCGCGAGGGTAGGCGCCGAAGCTGTTGCCATCGGTTCCCGCCGTGACGCGAGGAACGACATGGTCATGGAACAACCAGACGCCTTCTCGGTCGGCAAGGAAGTCCAGGACGACGGACTGCCCTGGCGCGATCTCGCGCACATCCGTGGGGACCGCATGGGCGGGGCCCGCCACGCCTTCCCAGGCATCAGGGACGTAGCCATGAAGATGCATGGCATGGAATTCGTACCCTGCGTTGACCATGTGGATGCGCACGCGGTCGCCCACATTGGCCAGGATGGGCTCGGTCAGCGGGAAGCTCTTGCCGCTGATCGTGAAGTAATCATAGGCGGGCATGTTCCCATGGGCGGGCAGGTCGCCGAGGGCCCACTCGTCCAGCACGGCCACATGTTCTACGTCGGGCTTGTCGGCGTAGCGGTCTTCGACGATGAATGCGCCGGACATGCCCATCTCCATGTGGGTCGGCGTGTCGAAATGGCAGTGGTAGATGAAGGTCCCCGCAGGGTCGGCGACCCAACGGATGGTTTCGCTCTCGCCCGGGTCGACGACGAAGGCATCCCCGAGCAAGTGGTTGCCCGTCTGGTCCGCTTGGAACCCGTGCCGGCCGTGGAAGTGGACGGTATGGGGGATCGTGTGGTCATTGGTGAAGGTCAACTCGACCGTGTCTCCGGCGCGGACCCGGATGGTCGGGCCTGGAACACTGCACGGGCCCAGAGGGGCCTCGACGCCGTCTCCGGTGGCACAGAACGCCCAGACCTTGGTGGTGACCCCCGGCGCGATCTCCCAGTCCATTTCTTCGACCCACATGGAGATCTTGTACGTGCGGTCAGCGTCTACGGAGGTGCCGATCCCAGCACATCCGGCAAGCAGGAGGATGCAAAGTAGAGCCCAGGGGCGCATGGGCGCAGCAAGCCCATGGGCACGATAGCCTGGGGCCGTGATTCTCAGGCTTCTTGCACGTCGCCGGAAGCCCGGACGGGTCCGGGAAAGGTCGCCGCCAGTAGGCGTTCGAGGGCCCGCTGTAGGTGCTCGTGGGCGGTCGATTTGCTGCAATCCATGGCGGCGGCCAACCGCTGGGCGCCCACTTGGCTGCCGGGTCGGAAGTAGCCAAGTCGATGCGCGGCCTGCAGCGCCTCTTGCTGGCGCGTGGTGAGGGAGCCAAGATCAATGGCCCGCATGGCGGGGCGGGAGCGTCGCTTCGAGAGCAGCGTCGGTGCCTGACGTGTGACCCGCAACGCATGATACGCGGCGGCCAGCCCGGTGCCCTCGGCGCAGGCAAGGTCAACGTCGACGTGGGTCTTGGTCACGCGCGCTCCCTGAGGGCGTGCTTCGGGGGGGAGGTTCCTGGCCGGGCACTGGAGGCAACCACCGATCTTCCGGATGATCTGGCCCCCGGCACACGCGCCGACGCGCTCCCAGCCATGGATCGAGCCTTGGTCTAGGAAGGCGACGTTGGTGGTGCGCCCGGGCTGCAGGCAACGCAGGGTCTGGCGGTCATCCACGTGCATGGCTTCTGCACAACGAGACGTGTTGACCCGGACGGTCGCTGATGGCTCGTGCATGCGGGTGCATGGCCTGCGGGGTATGAAGGCCGCAGGCCTGGTTCTCGCTTTTGAGAAAAGGGCGCCGGGGGGAAAGGCCTCGGGTGACTTTCGCCCGTTGAGAATCAGCGATGGCGTCAAGATAGGGGAGGGGCTATGTTTGTCTGTGTCCCGAGTCGCGATCGCCGTCGATTTCTCTGCGTGTGGCCAGGCTGCCCTGCAGGCAGGCATCGAGCTGGCCATGGACCTCAGCATGGATGTTCTGCTCGTGCATGCCTTCCCCAAGCAGATCAAGGCGCCCGTCTCGGCGGGTCTCGGGTATCAGGAGATCTTCGAGGAGTTCGCGGCGCAGCATGAGGCGGATGAGGCGGTCGAACTGTCGACCGAGTGGGCCAACAAGGGGCGGGATGCCGGGTTGGACGTGGAGATCCTTGCCCGGTCCGCCGATGCGGCTGAATTGATCCTGGAGGCCGCCGATCGTGAAGACGTGGCCATGGTCATCATGGGGACGCAAGGAAAATCGGGGCTCAAGCGCTTCGTGCTCGGCTCTGTGGCCGCGGAAGTCGTGCGCAGATCAAGCGTCCCGGTCCTGGTCGTGCCGCGCCCGTAAGACCTTTTCATCCCCCCCGCGGGTCACCTGGCAATGCTGGATGCCCTCCGTGATGGTTTCGACATGCTGCCCGGGTGGGGACAAAAGACGTTGATCGCGCTCCTGGCCTTGGTGATCGGGGTCTTGGTGATCCGTGTGGCAGAGCGCATCATCGATCGAGCCATGTACAAGAGTGCCAGCATCGATCCGACCCTGCGCAATTTCCTGGACAGCGTGACCAATGTCATCGGGTGGGTCATCCTGATCATCGTCATCCTGTCGATCTATGGGGTCAGTCTGAGCGCCATGCTCGGCGGTCTGGCCATTGGCGGATTCGTGCTCGGCTTTGCGCTCAAGGACACATTGAGCAACCTCGCGGCAGGCGTTCTCCTTCTTGGCACGCGGCCCTATGCGGTGCGCGATACAGTGACCATCTCAGGAGAGACCGGCGACGTCATCGACCTCGGCATCAGCCTGACGACGCTCAAGGCGGGGGACGGGCGCATCATCACCATCCCGAACGGCACCATCCTGCGGGGCACGGTCATCAACCACACGCGCAACCACACGCGCAGGGCAGACGTGCAGGTCGGCATCGGATACCAAGATGACATCGACGTCGCCGTCAAAGCGATCCTCGAGGCCGTGGCCGATGACGCAAGGGTGCTTTCAGATCCAGCCCCCTCGGTGCGCATCGGCGCTCTTGGGCCCGACGCGGTCGAGTTGACGGTGCGGCCCTGGGTGGCCACCGGCGACTTTTGGGAAGCCAAGGCAGACCTGCACGGGACGGTCCGGGATGCCTTGCGCAATGCGGGCATCGACATCCCCTACGCGCAGCGCGTGGTGCACCAAGCATGAAGCGCGTCCACCTTTGGATGACGGGAAAGGTGCAGGGCGTCTGGTTTCGCGAATCGGCAAAGCGCGCAGCCGAGAATGAAGGGCTCGTCGGATGGGTGAAGAACCTGGTGGACGGCCGCGTCGAGGCGGTCGCTGAAGGAGACCCCGGGGCGCTGGAGCGCTGGGTCGCCTGGTGCCACCAAGGCCCCCCGGGGGCACGGGTAGACATCCTGGAAAGGGAAGATGAGCCGGTGCGACGGGAATTCTCGGCTTTCCGTGTGGAAAGGTGACACAAGGTTCATGCCGACGTGGGGGTCCGTCCTCCCATGCACAAGTGGATCGCCCTCTCGGTCGCCCTCGTCGCGTTGGCCGGCTGCGCCACGCAAGACGACGCCACAGACAGCGGATCGAAAGCCCCGTTACCGGGCGCACCGCTCCTGGAGGATGCCTATGCCGCATGGAACGCGGGCAACCTGACGGCCAATGTCCGCCCGGTCGGTCATTGGCAGCAATCGGGCGGCGAAGAAGCGGACGGCTGCGGCGACTGGGTCGCGGTCGACCGGGGCTCGCAGGTCCACATCCTTGGCGTCGTCTGGGCGGATGGCAATGCGACCTTCGTGGAACTGGCGGTCATCACGGACGCGCCGGGCCCCAAGGACGTCAAATGGAGCGATGACTGTGACTGGCTCTTTGTCGGTAACGACGACGTCGCAAGCAGCCCGCCGCTGGACGCAGCGCGCGTCGGCGGGATCTACGTATACGACGTGGCGGACAAGGAGAATCCCCTCCAGAAGAGCAAGTTGCCCATCGGGCCGCGCCGTGGCCCTCACATGGTGTTCTACCATCAGACCAGCGCCGGGGATGAACTGGTGTTCGGAGCCAACGGGGACGTCAGCATCAGCCGATTCGACCGGGCCACGGGCACATTGACCGAGCTTGCTAGGTATGCTCCGGATTATGTCCAGGATGTCAACCGGGAGCCGGACGTGATCGATGCGTACTACCAGACGTACGCCCATGACATGTTCGTCATGGAGGACCCGGCGACGGGCCAGACGCTGATGTACGTGGCCAACTGGGACGCCGGCCTCCGCATCGTCGACGTGAGCGTGCCAGACCAGCCCTTGGAGGTCGGTGCCTGGAACGACTTCCCGGCCGGGCACAGTGGCAACATCCACACGGTCTCCACGGCATGGATCGGCGATCGGCGCATCACCGTCGCTTCGCCGGAGGTGGGCTTCGAGGTCGTCGGGGGCCTACCCTACGTTCGCAATGACGAGCGGAGTCCCGTGTACGTGCTCGATACCACACGACTGAGCGCGCCGGCGCACATCGGTACATGGTTCAATCCGGACGGAGAGGGCCCTGGGCGCAGCGGGGTCGCCGTCGCGGCGGTCACGCAAGAAGAGATCCGAAGCCCGCACAACCTCCAACTGGAGGGGGGGCGTGTCTATCTCGCCCATTACGGCTTGGGGGTCTTTGTGCTGGACATCAGCACGGCGGCCAATCAGAGCGCTCCGGTGATGGTCGGGTACGTGTTGGCACCGGGAGACAATGTCTGGGACGTCATCGTCCACGATGGGGCCATGCTGGCCAGTGGCGCCCTTGGGCTTCGGGCAGACCATTTCCTCGGTGATCTGGTGGGCCCCTTCGGCACGGACAGTCGCGCCTGACACCACCTCTTGGGCGGCCGGGGGTCCTGCTCGCGACCGGGCGGCGGACGGCATGCCGGCGACCGTAAGCTTCTCAAGCTCACGCAGGTCGGCGCACCCATGGAACAGACCTTCGTCATGATCAAGCCCGACGCCGTGCGCCGTGGCCTGGTCGGCCAGATCATCGCTCGCTTCGAAGCCAAGGGCTTGAAGATCAAGGCGATGCGCTTGGAGATCCCCAGCGCTGAGACGGTCGAGAAGCATTACGAGGTCCACAAGGAGCGCCCGTTCTACGGCCCCCTGGTGGACTACATCAAGACCGGTCCCGTGGTGCCGATGATCATCGAAGGCGAGAGCGCCATCAGTGTCTGCCGCAACCTCATGGGTGCGACCAACCCGGTCGAGGGCCGCCCCGGCGAGATCCGCTTCGACTTCGGACAGACCATCGGCCGCAACATCATCCACGGCAGCGACGGGGAAGACACCGCGGCCTTCGAGATCGGCCTGTGGTTCCCTGAAGGCGGGCACGCGTACGAAGCCACCGCGGACGCCTGGCTGTTCGAATAGATCCTCGCCACGTTTTTGGCCAATGGGTATCAGCGCCAGCCAGGATGGCGGATGCCTATGTCATCCCAGTTCCAGGTGTACAAGGACAAGGCAGGCGAATACCGGTGGAGGCTCCTTGCCGAAAACCATGAGGTCATCGCCCAGAGCAGTCAAGGCTATTCCGCCAAGGCGGATTGCAGACGCGGCGTGGAGATCATCAAGGAGGGCGGCCTGAGCGGCAGCCCCGAGATCTACACCGATGAGGCCGGCCGCTTCCGGTACCGCTACACGGCCCCCAATGGCAACATCATCGCAGCGGGCCAGGGGTACCAGAGTCAGGCAGATTGTAGCCATGCCGTCAGCCTGCTCCACCAGATCGGCCCGGAAGCCCCCATCGTCGAGAAGTGACGGCGCCAGGGGCATGTCCGCTTGGGCACCTCCCGTGGGCCTGCTGACCAAAACTTGATACACTTTGTCGCCCAGACCCGGCCATGAAATGGATCGCACTGGTCCTCGTGGCCATGGCTTTCGTCGGATGCGTCGACGATTCGCAGCCGACGACGGCGGATTCTGACGGAGACGGCATTCCGGATGACGAAGAGGTCGCACGCGGCACCGACCCGAATGTCCCGGACGTGGCTCCCGTGGAGCGCGCGGTGCAGGCCCGCGCCGTGGTGGCCGTCATCGATTCGGCGGTCAATCCGTATCATGAAGCATACCAGACCGACAATACGATCCCGGACGAGATCCTGGCAACCTTTGTCGACGCGGAGGGCAACCCCCCTGTCAGGGTCCAGCTTACCCAGGAAGGGACCTGGCAGGAACGGCGGGATGCAGACGCCGATTTCTGGAACAATATCCTACCAGGGCAGGTCTACTACTTCGAGGGGACGCGCCTCATGGCGCTGTCCTACAGCAACAACATCATCAATGGAGGCTCACACGGCACAGGGACCACGTCTGCCGTGTTCAACGCCAACCCGGACGCCATCGTGGTGCTTGTCCAAGGAACCGGGCAAGCCAGGGCCGAGACCTGGGCTGCCACCACGCCCTGGGTCGATATCCTGAGCGAGTCCTACGGGTTGTACTGTGGTCAGCCGGCCGCGGAACTCATCCCGGGCGACTCCACGGCCAAGAACAACAAGGTCGCATGGGACAATGGCAAGGTGCCCGTGGGCGCCGCGGACAACACGCCGTGCCCTGCCATGAACGACGGCACCAGTGGCCCGCCGTGGGTCGTCGGTGTGAGCGGAGACCACCCCGGCGGCGAAGGCGAATGCCGAGAGCCGGTGAGCGGCAATTTCCCTGATTTCACGGCGGACTTCACCCAGGAACTTCCCTATGGGAACAACTTGGACGAATACAGCACCGTCAGTGGGACCAGCTTTTCGACCCCGACGACGGCCGGCGCCTACAGCCGGGCCCTGTTGCAGGTCCGTGAAGCCTGGGGCCACGAGGGAGGCATCGTGGACGGGGCCTTGGCGATCGGGCCGGACGGGGAACGACTGACACAGATCGGGCTACGGGATGCGTTCAACCGCACAGCCACCTACTTTGCGACGGCCGCCGTGTGCGATGAAATGGGTAGCGTCCCGGTCAATCCTGCTGCGCCGTGGGTCCAGATGGGCTGGGGGCACGTCGACGGTGAGACGGGGGATCGCGCGGCCGCGCACATCCTTGGTATCGAGGAGGCGCCGGCGCGGCCTGCGGAGGCGGTCGCCTACATGGAGGGCGTGTATGCCTACCGCCAGCAGGCTTGGGGCCTCGTCACCTAAACGCTAAAGCCAAGAATCCGTCGCGCGGCCATGGACGACCGCACCGACGAAGAGCGCCTAGCCGATGAGCTGGCGGACGAGCTCTTGGCCGAGTTCGGCGATGAGATCGACGACGCGGCGGGGAATGCGCCCGACGAGACCGCGGACGAGGCCGTGGAAGAGGCTCCCGTGGAATTGACCCTTGAGGAGAAGAAACGGCGCAACGAGGCACGCGCAGAGCAGACCATCCAGGTAAGTGAAGAGGCGCTCGAAAAGGCCAAGGCAGAAGCCAAGGAAGCCACGGAAGGGGACGCGGATGCGGTCCTGGAATCGCTGGAAGCGAAATCAGAGACCGCCTACACGCGCCACCCGATCGTCAGCGTCCTGGGGCATGTCGACCACGGCAAGACCAGCATCCTGGATCGGATCCGTGGCTCCAAGGTGTTCGATCGGGAAGCCGGT
>JBFKXH010000016.1:0-13395 GCA_041638175.1 Thermoplasmatota archaeon | reverse complement strand
GTCCGCGTGGTCGACGACCTGGACAACCAATACCTGCGCAGCTTCAACATCACGACCGGCGACCCTTGGACCGACTCGACCATCGATGTGCGGACCACGCCCAAGTATCCGCTGCCGGGCGACAAGGTCACCATGAAGATGACCGCCCGCCAGTTGGACGGGGTGGCGGATCTTCTCTTCAATGTCACGCTGGACGTACAGGGCGTGGGGCTGGTCTTCGGGGATGAAGTCCTCGTCCCCTTGGATCAAAAGTTCGACTTTGAGTTCGGACGTGCCTACATTCCTGGCGCCTACGAGTTCGATGCCACGATCCGTGCCATGCCCGGCGTCAACGAGACCGACGACAGCAATCAGCGCCACAAGGCGAGCTTCGAGGTCTATGCAGGCAAGGTGCTTTGGCAGAACCGGACGTTCTACATCCGCGCCGTGGACCGTCAGCCCACAGAGGCGGTCAGCCTCACCGGGGCCACCTATCCCCTGGCGCTGACGGAGCTTGGCAACCGCACCGTCTACACCTTTGAGGTCAAGGGCGAGCAGGTCTGGTGGGATCCCTTTGAGCGCATCACGATCCATGCGGACGAGAAGGAAGATGGCAAAGACAGTCCCGGCATCGGCATGCTGGCGATCCTTGGCTTGGCCTTGGTGCTGGCCCGCCGTCGGATGTGACCCCTTCAAGTCCCCCCTCCTCCTGCTTCACCTATGTCGTTTGATTGCCGCTTCCTCGGGGCCGCCGAAGACATCGGCCGCCTTGGTTTCATCACGGAAGTGGACAACCTCCGGTTCCTGTTCGATTATGGCATCGCGCCTGACAAGCCTCCCCTGTATCCGATCGAATCCCCGAACATCGATCAGGTGTTCCTGACCCACGCCCACTTGGACCACAGTGGCATGGTCCCCTGGCTTACCCGCTACGAGGCGACCGTCATGACCACCGGCCCCACCGCTGAAGTCTCCACCTTGATGCACAAGGATAGCCTGAAGATCGCGCGGCTGGAGGGATTCCCCGAACCGTACCAGGATGAGGACATCAGCGCGACCGAGGACCTCTACGACATTGTCGACTTCAAGCACCCACGGTTCGTGGGCGGGGTCAAGGCCCAATTCCATAGCGCCGGGCACATCCCGGGCGCGGCCCAGGTCCAATTGGACACGGACAACGGCACGATGGTCTTCACAGGGGACCTGTACACCCGGCCACAACGGTTGGTCGGTGCTGGCAAGCCCCAGTCGTGTGACATCCTATGCATGGAGACCACCTACGCTGGCCGCGAGCACCCGCCACGCGAACAGACGGAGAAAGAGTACCTGGAGTTCGCCGATGACGTCACGGGCCGCGGCGGTCGCCTCATCACGCCGGTCTTCGCGGTGGGTCGCGCGCAAGAGATCGCCATGTTGTTGGCCGATCAAGGCTACAACGTCTGGCTCGACGGCATGGGCCGCCAGGTCAGCCGCATCTTCAGTCAATACCCCGAATACCTGGCAGACGCCAGCAAGTACGAACGGGCCATGGGCCAGGTCAAGTTCATCCGCAACCATCGCGGAAGGAGCGTCGCCCTCAAGGAGGCGGACATCATCCTCACAACGAGCGGCATGATGGACGGCGGCCCGGTCCTGTACTACTTGGATCGCCTGCGCAACGATGCCAAGAACGGCATTGCGCTGACGGGCTACCAAGTGCGTGGCACCAACGGCCGCCGCCTGCTGGACGAGGGGGTCATCGACTTTGACACCCGGGACCCTGGAAAACGCGTGCACAAGGTCCATTGCGAGACCCGGCACTTCGATTTCAGCGCCCATGCGGGCCATCAGGATCTGGTGGATTTCGCACGCAAGACCGGTGCTGATGACATCGTCTTGTTCCACGGCGACAACCGCCAGGACCTGGTGCCCGACCTGAGTGATTTCGCCAACGTCCATACGCCCAATCGCGGCGAGGAATTCCGCTTGCGGTAGCTCCCGCTCGGGGAAACCTAAGAGAGCCGCTGACGTGATTTGAACACGTGACCTGCTGATTACGAATCAGCTGCTCTACCAACTAAGCCACAGCGGCGTGGGGGCTGAGGCCGCCGACAGAGGCCCCTCATTTAAACACGACGACCTGGTGGCGCACACAATGACCTACGGACTGATCCTGGCGGCCGGCTTCGGCAGCCGTCTGGGCCATGACATGCCCAAGGCGATGATCGAATGGAAAGGGCGGCGAATCATCGATCATCAGTTGGCGAACCTACAGAAAGCGGGCATCGATGACGTATGGGTCGTGCTGGGGTTCAAGGCGGACGAGGTCCGTGGCCATATCGAGGCTGACTGGCCTCGGGTCCGGTTCGTGGAGAACCCGATGTACATGGACACCAACACCGCCAAGTCGATGCTGATCGGGCTGCAAGACATGCCGCCGGGAGACGTCATCGCCCTCAACGGCGACGTGGTCTTTGACCATGCCATCCTGACCCAACTGCTTGAGCACCCGGGCAAGACCTGTCTGGCGGTCGACCCGCGCATCTGCGGCGATGAAGAGATCAAGTATCGGATCCGAGACGGGCGTCTGCAGGCGCTGAGCAAGCAGGTGCACGGGGATGGGGAAGCCGTTGGTATCAACCAGTTCGCGGCGGCGGACCGGGATCTCCTGCAAGGGGCATTGCAATACGTGGAGATGCAGGCCTACTTCGAGCGGGCCGTCGAGCACATCCTTCCCTTCACAAGCAATCCGGTGGAGTGTCTGGAGATCGGGGACCTCCGCGCCATGGAGATCGATTTTCCCGAAGATCTTGAGGCGGCCCACGAACTGTTCTCATGATCGCACGGCGCTCCCTCTTGGTCGTCGCCAATTCGGCCTTGGGAGCCTTGCTGGGGTTCGTCGCCCTGTTCTTCATGGCCCGTTACATGGGCGATGCGTTGGTCGGCGCGCGGGCCTACGTCTTGTCGATCGTCTTCTTGCTTGGCTTGGTGACCCGCTTGGGACTCCCGACGACCCATGCACGTAGGCTTGCCCGGGGCGACCACATTGCGTCCAGCAACGGCACCTACCTGGCGATCAAGATGGGTTTGACCGTCTTGTTCTTGCTGCTGGCCGGCGGGGGACTGCTTCTTTGGATCCGATTCTTGGGAACACCGACGGACATCACCGAACAGGCGCTGCGGCTCGGCATCGCCATCGTGGCGATCAAGAGCCTACGCGATTTCACGACCAACACGTTCCGGGGGCTGGAACAGATCATGGCACGGGAAGCGACCTTGCTGACCAACACGATCGTCACGGTGCTGTTCACCATCACCTCGGCCATGGCATACGCCCATGGCACGGGTCGTTGGACGCCGCTACCCGCTCTGAGTCAGGCCATCGCTGATGCCTACGGCGTCACCGGCCCCGTCGGCTTCGCCCAAGCTCTCGCTTGGCTGATGGCCGCGTACCTTGCAGGCGAAGTCGCGGCTTTCTTGTTGGGGTGGCTCACGTTCTTGCGACAACGCATCCCGGTGGGGGCACCACACATCAGCGTCGCGAAACAATACGCGACGGCGACCCTACCGATCATGATCGTGACCCTTTCCGGGCTCATCCTGCGCCGCATCGATCAGGTCATGATCGGCTTCTGGCACCGCGCCGCCGATGTGGGCCACTACGCTGGCGCCACGAAGCTCACCGAGTTGGTGTTGATCCTGGCCAATGGCATCCGGGTCGCCCTGCTTCCTTTGATCAGCCGCCTGGACAAGGCCGGCGATGTGGATGAGTTGGCCGACATCGTCCAGCAAGCGGAGCGCTGGATCAGCTTGCTCGTATGGCCGCTCGTCGTGTTCGGTGCCTTGGCGGCCGAACCCATCTTGCGTGTGTTGCTGAGCAACGCGTTCCTACCGGCAGCACCCATGTTCATTCTCCTTTTGGGCCACAGCCTCATTGCAAGCCTCACGGTCCCCCTGCGGACCAAGGCGCTGGGCCTTGGCAAGCACGGTTACGCGGCCAAGGTCGCCGTGGGGGCCGTCTTGATCAACATCGTCCTCAATGTCCTACTGATCCCGAAGTACGCCGGCACCGGCGCCGCGGTCGCCACCATCGCAGCGGGTGTCTGGATGCTTGCAGCGTACCGGCACCGGGCCCAGGACTGGACCGGCCACCCCATCCTGCCGCCTCACCTCTGGAAGCATGCATTGGCGGCGCTCGCGGCAGGCGCCATCGCGTGGTGGTTGCCGTTGCCGGAGCTGGTTCGGTTCTATGACCTGATGTGGTTTGGTTTGCTGGTGCTCGGGTTCTACGTCGCCTTCATCGCCTTGCTCGGTGAGCTTCGCCGAGACGATTGGGACGCTGCCAAGCGCATTTGGAGGTCCTCGTGATCAGTGTCATCGTCACCACCTACAACGAAGAGGCGAATCTGCCAGCGTTGCTCAAGAGCCTGGAAGGCCAGGGGGCCCATGAGGTCATTCTGGTGGATGCCAAAAGCACCGACCAGACCGTCGCCGTCGCCAAGGCGTTCGAGGACCGGCTGCCCTTGTCGATCTTGGTGCAGGCCTGCAAACGGGGCGAAGGACGCAATCTGGGGGCGGCCATCGCGACCGGCGATCGGCTTGCCTTCATCGATGGGGATTGTCGCGCTGCGCCTGGTTGGATCGAAGCGATGGAAGGGGAGGGTGTCATCGCAGGTGACACCGTCTTCGAGGGGCGCAAGGCATTCACCCGCATGCAACGGGTGGAATTGCCGCACAAGGGCGCAGACACCACCTGGCCCAGTTGCAACCTAAGCTACCCCAAACCGCTGTTCGACCAGTTGGGTGGATTCGACCCGGAGTTCGTGACCGCAGAAGACATCGATCTCAACTACCGTGCTCTGGAGGCTGGCGCTTTGTTGGTCCATCAGCCCGCGGCCAAGGTCCATGCACGTGTGCGCGGCTCCGTGCGCGCCTTCCTGCGGCAGGCCTATTGGAACGGCTACGGACGCAAACAATTGAGCGCAAAGCACGGCGGTCTTTGGCATGAGTACCGCTTTGTCGACATGATCCGCAGGCAATTCTCCTTCTGGGGTCTGCTGCGATTGGCCGCTGGCACCCTGGGCTACCTGCGAGCGAAGTGGGGTCCCAAGGCTTAACCGGCCCCCGGAGTGCCGCGGCGCGTGAAGGTCACCGTCTGCATTCCGACCCTTGAAGAAGAGGAAGGCATCGGCGCCACGCTCGACGATCTTGACCGAAAGGCGTTCGAGGCCAAGGGCTGGGAACTGGAGATCCTGATCGTCGACGGGGACAGCAAGGATCGGACGCGAGAGGAGGCCGAGGCGCGCGGCGCCAAGGTCCTGGTTGAAAAGCGCCGAGGCTATGGTCGGGCCTACAAGACGGGGTTCGCCCAGGCCACCGGCGACGTCATCGTGACGGGAGACGCTGACGGGACGTATCCGTTCGATCACATCACCCAATACATCCAACAACTCTTGGACGAGGGGCTGGATTTCATTACGTGCGACCGCTATGGGCACCTCAAAGAAGGCGCCATGAGCCGCAAACACAGGCTCGGCAACTGGGTCCTTTCGACCACGCTGCGCGCCCTCTTCTGGATCCGGCTTCGCGATTCGCAGACCGGCATGTGGGTCATCCGGCGGGAAGCCTTGGGCCGGATCCCCTTCGAGGACCTGCCCGAAGGCATGGCGTTCTCCCAAGAGATCAAGATCGAGGCGTTCAAGCGCCGCGACGTCAAGGCCAAGGAGATCCCATCCGAGCTGCGACCCCGCGTCGGGGAGGCGGTCATCGAATCTTGGCGCGATGGGTTCGGAAACCTTGGGGCGCTTGTCAAGAAGCGCTTCACGACCCGCTGGTAGGCAGATCCTCGAGGCGGTTGGCCTCCAGGCGCTCTAGGTCCGTGTCCAATTCTCGGCAAAGGTCCTCATGCAGCGCTTCGATGCGCTTCCATGCTTCCTCCAACCCTCGCGCCCGGTATTTTTCCTCGATGCGGCCCAGCGACAGTCGATGTTCTCCCGCATGCAGGTTGTCCGCGTGGGCGACGATGCGTTCTTCGAGCGTGCGCGGCATGTAGTCTCGCGTTGGCAGTCCATGCTTGGCGGCCTCCTCTGGGGTGACGCCGGCGCCGGTATGGCGCTCCACCACGTGGACGATCGACGCCGGCCAGGCATCATCACGAAGCAGGTCTGCCCCTACGTGCGCGTGGTGCAGGTCCTGGGTGATGCTGCGCCCGATGTCATGCAGCAGGGCGCCGCGTAGTGCCACGTTCCGATCCACGGACAAGCCGAGCTTGATCGCCTGCTCCACCATGGCGTCGGTGAGGCCCTCGACCGCCCGGCAATGGCCAAGCACCCATGCCGGCGGCGCTGCGGCCTGGAGGCGCCGCCAAGCATCAATCCTGGAAGGCAGGTTCGAGCTCATCGATTCGTTCCTTCAGGGCATCGATGACATCCTGATGGTCGATGGGGTCCATGGGTGCTTCGCACACCGGACAATGGAAGCCCAGGTCCATGGCATCCTCGAACACGATGCGTCGGTGCCGCTCGGCGCACGCGTAGAACTCGTGGTCCTCTTCGAACTTCAATTGCTTTCGCAGGTTGCGCAATTCATCGGCCCAGCGTCGCCGAAGGATCAATGCGATCTCCGGAAGGTCCAGGTTCCAGATGAAGGTCTCCCATCCAGAACTGTCGGTCTCTTTTTCGTATTCGGCCGCATGGGCCTCCATCATCTTGTAAAGGACCTTGCGAACATCACTTGGTTTGCGCTCTTCGAAGGCCTCGAGGATGGCGACCCCCGTCACGGGCGAACGCTCCTGCAGGAATTCTGCCATCTCTAGGGCCTCTTCGCCGACTTCGTCAAACAGGTAGGCCTGCACTTCAGGATCGGACAGACTTGGCTTCCAATCGGCCGCGCGGATGCTCACGGACCCACCATCCTCTTCGTGCGGGATAATGGTTGTCAAGAATTGTCGGTAGGTTCGGGCCCGGTTTTCGTGGGTCGAAGTTGTTTGCCCCGTTCACTGGGCACCACCTCCACGTGGGCTCCTTCGAAGGTGTCGGTCTCCCAGGCGCCTTCTCGCAGACGGTCGAGCAGGAGGGCCAAGGCTGCGACCTCCGAATGGGGTTGGTTGCCGACGGCCACGTTGAAGTCGGCCAGGTCATAGAGATCGCCGGGGACCTTCTCTGCGCCAACGACGACCAGGATGTCCTTGCCGGTCTGACGGATCTTGGGGGCGGCCTCGCCCAGGGGCATGCCGTACATGGTCAGGTGGACCACTTGCCCGTGTTCCTTCCATCGCTTGACGACCCCTTTCCAGCCGGTGCCGTCCTGGATCGTGAAGTCGCCGCCAAAACGGGTGGCCAGGTCTGAGACCGAATCCACGACGTTGCGGTCTTCCTCGGCGAGATGGACCGCTCGGGCTCCCAGGGCACGTGCGGTGAGCGCCACGTGCGTGGTGATGCGTTTGTCCCGCTGCGGCCGGTGGCCGAGTCGCAGTACCTCGATCACGGTGCCTCCAACAAGACGAGCAGATCGAGTTGTGCGTCGTCTTCGCAGGGCAGTTGTTCGCGCAGGCACACGGGGGCGATGACCTCCAGCACGGTGGTGTAGTGCGTACGGTGCGGCAGAATGACGGCGCACTCCTGGTCGGCCACTTTCGCAGGGTGGCACGTGACGCCGCCGAAGGTCCGCCCCTCTGCTTGGAAGCCCTCGATGGAGTAGACCGGGTTCCTGCGCAGGAATTTCAGTTTGTTCGCTTCGGCTCCTCCGAGTTCCAGGTTCAAGGTGCCCGGGTAGGGGGTCCAACCAAGGTGGTCTTGGAATTGGGTCTCGTAACCGGGTCTGGACAAGTAGTAGCGCCCTTCCCCGAGGCCGGATCGGACGGCGCCGCGGATGTGGATGCGGTCCTTCTCTTCGAAAAGCCGCTGGTAGACCATGTGCTCGGCGCGCAGGACATCGCGGCCTTCTTGCGTGATCCGGATGCGTTGCTTGCGGACCCCCATCTCCCGTTGGATGAGGCCGGCTTCTTTGAGCTCGATCAAGCGCCTGCTGGCCGTCTGTTGGCTGACGTCGATCAGGGACGAGAATTCGCCGCTGGCCAATTCAACGGGTTCCTGGAGGCCGCCGAGCAGTGCCAATTGTTTGAGTGCCTCTACATCGGCGGGTCGGACCACGGGCCGCGCACACCCACCGCTTACTTACGCGTTTTTGGGGTCGAGCATGGCGGCGTGGAGGTCCTGGAACAGCGTACGCTCGGCGCCCGTCTGGGTCGCGACAAGGCGCTGCACGATCAATTCGGGGGTACTTCGGGCCATGACGCCCATGCGCGGAGTCCGGTCTACCAGCAGCCGGTTCGAGGCATCCAGGCCGGTCGCTTCGATGCCATCGACCCGCACTTGGGCGGTGACATGCTCCAAGATGGCGCGGGCCATGTGGGTGACCACGATCGCGTGGCTTTGCGTGGCGGCGAGGCGGTCGAGCCAGAAGGCCAAGATGCGTCCGGCCGCTTCGAGCTCTGTGACCGATTCCACCTCATCCGCCAGGACGAGTCGACGGGCGTCTCCTTGGACGATCGGCATGAAAGAGCGCAGGAACGTTTCGAAGGCGCCAGCGTCCAGGCCACGCTTGGCGGTCACCAGATGCAATTCATCGTACCAGGGGACCTCGACGTCGCCGACCACCGGTAGGCCCATGCGGGTCATCAAGACGACCTGGCACAGGTGCTCCAGAAGCGTCGATTTTCCGCCCGAGTTGGCGCCGGTCAGGACCGCCAGGTCTGCGTCCTTGCCAAGGTGATATCGGATGGGCTGGGCCTCAGGTTGCTGGGACAGTTTCAGGTGGACCGAATCCTGCAGGTCAAGGCTGTGTCCGATGCGGGGCGGCCGCAGATCGTGGTGCAAGGCGAAGCAGCCGAGGGCGAAGTCGCCGTCGAAAGCAAGCCATGCGGCCACTTCCGCAGCAAGCGCTTCTTGGGCCTTGGCGATCTGCCGGGCGCCCGCCCGCATGGATTCGAAGGCCTGCGAGCCTTGCCTGGCTTGGTATTCTCGGACGGCTTCGTCGACCGCCCGCGCGTCGGTCCGCATGGGTAGTGTGGCCTGGAAGACGTTGGCACGGCACCCGGTCTGCTGGCTGAACGCCTGTTGTGCCTCCTTGGCAGCACGCGTCGCGGCCTCGGCCACGGGCGGTGGAAGCGCGCCATGTGCCATGGCGGCCACCATGTCGGCGCCCGTCAATGAAAGATCGGCGACCCGGTCGGAAAGCGACTGGTTGTGTGTGGCCAGGATCGTCTCGACCACACCTTCCACGTCGAGCGTCTCGCCGATCGGGGAGGGCGGCTCGAGGTCCAAAAGCGCGGGGGCGACGCTATCCCGGCCCGTAAGACGGGCCAGTTCGGCACATGCTTGGATCGCGCGCCGGTTGTGCCCAAGCCAGGCATGAAGCGCACGGGGAACGATGTCACAAAGGGGCCCATCGCACGGGACCTCGACATCGGCGTCCATGGATGCATCTCCATCGTAGGCGAGGATGCGAAGACCGGCTTCTTGGTGGGTGGGGTCGCCAGCGGTGCAGAGCATCGCCCAGTGCCCCACGCCCAGGCGATGCAAGCGGTCGAAGGCGTCGTCCGAGCCGGCGATGACCGCCGTTTCCAGGTCCGCGACCGGGTCGGGGTCGCGCAATGCGCGGACCTGGCGTAGTGCTTGCCGGACCGCTTCTCGATCCAGCGCCGCGACGCGTTTTTTCTGGGTCATCACGTACGAACAGCGCGCCTCGGCCTCCTCTGGGGTCGGCAAGGGGCCGAGCAAGAGCGCTTGGTTGCGTCCGTGCTCGGTCGCCGCGTAGGATTGGATCTCGGCGAGCAACTCATGGGCCATGGTCATGGCCGCAGGGGTCTTGGCGAACGCGTCCAGTGGGGTCCCATGGATGCGCCGTACTAGGTCGACCGCCCGTTTGGGACTGAGGCCAGCGACCTGTTGGATCGTCGCGACGTCCTGTGCTTCGGCTGCGGCGAGGAACTTTTCGTCATCCATGGACGCTCGGATGGTCTCGGCCAGACGAGGGCCGACGCCGGGGAGGGATTCCAATTTCACAGGTCGACCTCTCCTGGCCGCACCCGGTTCTCTTCTCGCAGTTCGTAATCTTGGTCCATGCGGTAGACCTGGAAGTATTGCCGATCAAGCCAGGCGCCTGTGATCTTGTGTTTGCGCCGCGCGCCTCCGACCCATCGCCAGATCTCCACTTCGTCGAACAGGGGGTCCCACGGGATCTCGGCCAGATCCTCTTTCTTGCGCCCGATGCCGCTGTCGGCCGTCACTTGGATCCAACGGGTGCGCTGGCCCAATTTCTTGGCGATCAGGTCGATGCACCCGAAGACGTCGTTGGATTGGCTGAAGTACATGCCACCGCGACGGACGCCCGTACGGACACAGCGGTGGACCACGTACCCTTCGGCTTGCAACATCTTGATGGCCTGCAATTCGATGGCCGTGCCCTTGGCCGAAGTATTCACGGTCTTTGCGGTCGCCACGCGAGACAATGCGGGCCTGGTGCTTAGAGAACGGGGGGGCAGGGCGGTGAAAGTACGCAGGCCCGAAGGCCCAGGGGCCCCGACGGGTCCGGGTGGGGTTTCATACCCCGCTTGCAAGGTTTCTAATGCCATGGGAGCAATATCCCATTCTGCGTGGAATGTCCCTCCTCGATGGACCTCTGCCGGTACGCCCTCGGGCCAGTTGGACCCCGGCAGCAGACACGCAACTTCTCTTTTTTGCGAAACCTGAGGTCAGAACATGAAAGTACGAGACGTGATGATGCAAGAGTTGGTGACGGTCGACAAGGACCGGAACCTCAAGGATGTGCTCAACCTGATGGAGCACCACAACGTGACCAAGTTGCCCGTGGTCGACGCAGAAGGGAATCTTCTGGGGATCGTCACGGACGGGCGCATCGCCGACAAGCTCGGTCGCGCGCACAACAAGGACATCCAGACCGGCACGTTGCGTGCTTCAAGCGTGATGGAGAAGGATTTCTTGCGCGCACACCCGGATGAACCGCTCGAGACGCTGATCCAAGACGTAGGCAAGCCTGGTCTCACCATGGTGCCGGTCGTGCAAGGCCACCGCCTCGTAGGCGTGATCACCAAATCCGACCTCTTGCCCTTCGTAGAAAGCAGCGCCAAGGTCGGGGACGTCATGCGGCGCGAACTGCACGCCGTCGCACCCAGCGAACGCATCATCCATGCCAGGCGCCTGCTCTTGGACAACGACATCGCCCGCCTTCCCGTTCTGGATGGTGGCCATCTGCAGGGCATCATCGCGGAACACGAGATCGCCAACGCGTTTGCAGGGTTCAAGGAAAGTGACGGGTCCGTCCAGAAGGCCATGATCCGCGACATGCAGGTCGCCGACTACATGCGGCGCGACGTGGTGACCACCTCCGCGGACGCATCTTGCATCGAAGCGGCCGCCAAGATGCGGGAACACCACGTCGGGGCCCTGCCCGTGGTCGATGGCGAGGGCACCATCCAAGGCATCGTGACGCGCACAGACCTGATCCGGACGTACGCATCCTAGGCGCCGGTCGCCGGTCTTGAGACGCGCACCTCACCCTTTTTCATCCCCCGGTCTCTGGCCACTTCGTGTTGCGTGTCGTGTGTGCATTGATGCTTCTGTCCCTGTTGACTCCGGTGGGCGCTCAATCGAGTGGGATCTCTTCGTGCGGTGAAGGGTACGAGCTCTTCATGCGCAATCCGGACCTGAAGCCCCAGTCCGACGGGAAATTCCATGTCAGTGGCAATTTCTTCGTCCAGTTCCAGGTCATCGGCGAAGACGCCGATGAGATCGAGACCTTTGCCTTCAGCGTCGGGCTGCCACCGTCCATGCCGGAAGCGATCTGCGAGAGCCCGGTGTGGCCTAGCGGGCTGATGCTCGAGGCCTACAAGGTCGACATGGACAAGGAAGATGGTTTCTTCATCCTCATGAACACGAACGGCCAGACCACGCCCCAAGGCGTGGATCTTACGGTCGCCGTCCATGCGTACGACGGCAGCGGCACGGAGGTGGCTCGCTTCTGGGGCACGGCGATCGTCGAATCCTGTCCCGGTCCTGGCCCCGGCGGCTGCGCCAGCCCCGAGGACAAAATGCAGCCATGGCCGATCCTGCTTCCGGGCGACGGCTCCACACGGCTCGTGGACGGGTTCACCGTCGAATTCGCCGAAGAGCTCTCCGACCTGCGGGTCTTCCTGAACGCCGAGGACGTCACCGACCAGCTCGAGGAATGGGAGGGTCGCGAGTGGGATGCGGATTCATTCTACGACTACGGGCCGGCCGGCATTTTTGCGACCGTCGCCCCCATGTGTACGCTGCCAGAGCCGATCCACAATTGTGTCCAATCGCCGGGCCCGGCGTTCCAATGGACCCAGCGTGCCATCAACGATGAAGACGTCGTCCGTATCGAAGCGGTCGACCTCGCGGGCAACGCCGTGCAAAAGGAACTCCACGTCGGCAGCAGCGTGGCCGGAGGCACGATCAGTGACGGCAAGCCCATCTTGACCATGACCTTCGACGAAGACCAGATCATCGTCGGCCCAGGCCAGACCGCCGTGTTCCAAGCGCGCATGGAGAACACGGGCGGGGGCGAAGGCCACCCGCAGGTCAGCGCCGAGGTCCCCGAGGGCTGGGAGTTCGAATGGATCCCAGGCCACAAACCGGTGCCCGCCGCATCAGAAGAGACCCAGGAGCTCAACGTGGTCGTGCCCCTTGACGCGGCGACGGGCATCTATCCGGTCAACGCGACGGTGAGCTACCGACATGGCCAGGAAGACCGCTTCTTGAAGAGTCAACTCACCGTACTCGTCGAAGGGGGTCGCGCAGTCGAGAACGAGACGACGGATGCGGGCGACCCGGGCCAGAAGAAGGAGAGTCCTGGGGCTGGATTGTTGGTGCTGCCCGTGCTGGCCGCGATCGCCCTGCGTCGCCGTTCGTAAGGGATACCGTTCACCGTCTCGACAGCAACCCTTTTTGAACCGGGGTTTTTGGACCTCCTATGGTGTTGATGCGAGGCACGGCCCTCCTGCTGGCAGCCGCGATGTTCTTTGTGACCGTCCCGGCTCAGGCGCAAAGCGGCGAAGCCTTCGAACAATGCGGTGACATCCAACTGATCTTCCGGAACCCCGACCTGGGCCGGCAAGCGGATGGCAACGTGCACGCGGGCGGCTCGTTGTTCGCCCAATTCCAGGCCATCGGAGAGAACGCCGATGACATCGTGTTCTTCGGCTTCAGTTTCGGGCCGGTCGAGACCTTCATCGACGAAGACACGGGACTCGGCGAGGACCAGACTGTATGCGATGTGCCTTCCGAGGCCTGGTTCACGGGGGCCTACATCCTCAACTACCGCGCCGTCACCAACCCCGACGACGGCTTCTTCATCAATCTGCAGACCGACCTGGTCCCTGACGGCAAGTACACG
>JBFKXH010000015.1:0-13682 GCA_041638175.1 Thermoplasmatota archaeon | reverse complement strand
TTCCGTGCCCGTTGGTCCCTTGTAAGGCCTGCATGGGGATGCAACGCGGCTTGCGGCGCGCTCCGAAACATTAAGCTGGATCAAGATCCATCGGGCCTCTGTTTCCGTGTCGGAATCTAAGCGCATGGCTATACTCCTGGTGACCCGCCCGTCGGGTGGCGTCGATCGCCGCCGTAAATATCGCGTGTTTCTCGACGGCAGGAAGGTCGCGCGGATCCGAAGCGATTCGCAGACCAAGGTGGAGGTATCCCCGGGCTCCCACTGTCTGGAGGTGCGCTCGGATTGGGTGGCCAGCAATTGCCTGTACTTCGAGGCCGGGGAAACGCCCGTGGAAGTCGTGGTCAGACCCCGTTACGGGCCGTGGCGTTTGGCTTGGAAGTTGTACACGACTTTGTTCTTTACAATCAGGAGGAGGGAATTCATCGTCGCAGAATTGGCCTCGCCCGCCGCCTAGCAGGTGGCCGCTAGATCCGCGCGCAGCACGGTTGGTGGGCCTCCCCACCCGTCGACGTTTTGGGGGCGATACCCCTGGCCCTGTCATGCGCCCGAGCGTCGCCGGCCCGGAGACCCCCCTACGCTGCCAGGGATGGCCCCAAGAAGCCATCCTGCGGATGCTGGAGAACAACCTGCACAACGCCGAGGAGCCCGACAAGCTCATCGTCTATGGTGGCACCGGCAAGGCCGCCAGGGACCCGGCGTCTTTGGAAGCCATCAAACGTTGTCTGATGGAGCTGGGCGACGACGAGACGCTGCTGATCCAATCGGGCAAGCCGGTCGCGATCTTCCCGACCTGGCCCCAGGCGCCGCGCGTGCTGATGGCCAACAGCCACCTCGTGCCCCATTGGAGCAACTGGGACGAGCACCGACGCTTGGAAGCCGAGGGGCTGACCATGTATGCTCAGATGACCGCAGGAAGCTGGTGTTACATCGGCACCCAGGGCATCATCCAAGGCACGTACGAGACGTTCGCAGCCGCAGGCAAGACGCATTTTGGTGATGCGCCTGGCTTCGATCGGGCACTTCCCTTGAAGGGCACCATCACGATCACCGGCGGCCTTGGAGGCATGGGCGGGGCCCAGCCCCTGGCGGTCACCATGAACGGCGGCGCCTGCTTGGCCATGGAGGTGGACGAGGCCCGTGCGCGGCGACGACTCGAAGCGGGCTTCGTGCACGAGATCTCCCATGACCTTGAGGCCGCGTGGGCGCGGGTGGAACAAGCCAAGGCGGACGGCGAAGCCCACAGCGTCGCCTTGATCGCCAATTGTGCCGACGCGCTCCCCGAACTCTGCGCCGCCGGGGCCAAGCCCGATCTGGTGACCGACCAGACCAGCGCTCACGATCCACTCAACGGCTACGTGCCGCGGGGCATGAGCCTGGAGTCGGCGGTCGCGCTTCGTGCCTCAGATCCCGAGGAATACACACGGCTCAGTCTGCAGTCCATGGCGGCGCACGTGGAGGCCATGTCCGCGTTCCAGGACGGCGGCGCCCACACGTTCGACTATGGCAACAACCTGCGCGAAGGAGCCGTCCTTGGCGGCCTGGCCCGTGAGCGTGCCTACCAATTCCCCGGTTTCGTGCCGGCCTACGTGCGCCCCTTGTTCTGCGAAGGGCGGGGGCCGTTCCGTTGGCTCAGCCTGCGCGGCGATCCGGAGGACATCACCAAGACGGGCGCGCTTGTGAAGCAGATGTTCGCAGACAACAAGAGTCTGGTACACTGGATCGAGCTGGCAGACGCAAACCTCCCGGTCGAGGGATTGCCTGCCCGCGTCTGTTGGCTTGGGATGGGTGAACGGGACCGCTTCGCGTTGGCCATGAACGACATGGTAGCGCGCGGGGAGATCGGCCCCATCGCAGTGACCCGTGACCACTTGGACTGTGGCAGTGTGGCGAGTCCATACCGAGAGACTGAGGCGATGAAGGACGGCAGCGACGCGATCGCCGATTGGCCGCTCCTGAACGCCATGGTCAACATCGCAGCGGGGGCCGACAGTGTCCACATCCACAACGGCGGAGGTGTGGGCATCGGCTACTCCACCCATGCAGGCCAGGTCGTGGTCTTGGACGGAAGCAAGATGGCTGCCGAGAAGGCACGCCGGGTGTTCCGTACGGATCCCGGCATGGGCATCGTGCGACACGCGGACGCCGGCTACGAGCGTGCCATCGAGGTCGCCAAGGAGACCGGCGTGCGGACCGGGCTGGTGCAGCCATGACCTCCATGGAGCCCTTGCAGCTTGATGGCACTGCCTTGACCCTGGAAGACGTCGTGGAGGTGGCGCGCCGCCGTCGACCCGTGGCGATCGCCCCCGATGCATGGCCGGCGGTGGAGGCCAGTCGCAAGGTCGTCGATGATCTGGTCGAGCGCGGCGAGGTGGCTTATGGTGTGACCACGGGTTTTGGCGAATTCGCGAACGTGAGCATCAAGCCCGACCAGGTGCGCGACCTGCAGCGCAACCTCTTGATGAGCCACGCCGTGGGCGTGGGCGAGCCCCTTCCGGATGAGGTCGTGCGCGCCATGATGGTGGTCCGCATCAACACCCTGGTCAGGGGCTATTCGGGCGTCCGTCGTGCGCTCATCGAGCATATGGTCCGGGTACTCAATGCAGGCATCGTCCCCCATGTCCCAAGCCGCGGCAGCGTCGGCGCGTCCGGCGACTTGGCGCCCCTGGCGCACATGGCCTTACCGCTCCTCGGCCTGTCCAAGGTCACCATGGACGGCGTGAAGGTGGATGCGGCCGAAGCCCTGGAGGCTGCCGGCATCGACCCCATGGCCCTTGAGGCCAAGGAAGGATTGGCGTTGATCAACGGCACCCAGTTCATGGCAGGCAGTGGCGCGCTCATGGTGCACGACGCACGCAACCTCTTGCAGGACGCCCAGATCGTCGCTGGCATGACGCTGCAAGCGCTGATGGGGAGCGTTGCACCCCTGGACGCACGGGTCCATGCGCTACGACCGCACGGCGGCCAGGGCGTGGTGGCTGCCAACCTGCGGGCGCTGACCAAGGGATCGCAGATCGTCGAAAGCCACGCCCATTGCAGCCGTGTCCAGGACGCCTATTCACTGCGATGCATGCCGCAGGTGCTCGGGGCCTGCCGGGACGTCATCGAACGGGCCGCCGAGACCATCACCATCGAGATCAACTCCGTGAACGACAACCCCATCGTGTTCCCGGACGGCGACATCATCAGCCAAGGCAACTTCCACGGCGAGCCCTTGGCCTTCGCTCTGGATACCCTGAGCATGGCGGTCGCCGAGATCGGCAGCATCGCCGAGCGGCGCATCGAACGGATGGTCAATCCTGATCTCAACGAAGGCCTGAAACCGTTCTTGATCGACCAGGGAGGGCTGAATTCCGGCTTCATGATCGCCCAGTACGTGGCGGCGGCTCTGGTCTCCGAGAACAAGATCCATGCACACCCCGCCAGTGTGGACAGCATCCCGACCAGTGCCAACCAAGAAGATCATGTCAGCATGGGCAGCATCAGCGCACTGAAGCTCTCGCAGGTGTTCCGGAACACGCGCGGCGTCATCGCCATCGAAGCCCTCTGTGCCGCCCAGGCATTGGATTTCAAGGCGGACGAGGGGCTGCGCGCGTCCGTGGCCGCAGATGCTGCTCGTGCCCGCATCCGCCAGGACGTCGGCACTCTGGAAGCGGATCGGATCCTCTCCGAGGACGTGGAAGCCATCCAAGCCCTGCTGCGTGGCGGAGCGTTGCGCCAGGCCGTGCAAGAAGCCGGCATCTTGCTTGCCTGATCAGTCGATCAGGCGGCCGCCCGACACGACCGACTGTGCGCTATTGCGCCCCAGCTCGTAGATCCAATGGTCCAAGTCGGCCACGTCGTGGACCAGCACGTCCGCGCGGGCGCCTACTTGCAGATGCCCCACATCGTCCATGCCCAGCGCCTGGGCGCCGTTCCACGTCGTCGCTGTCAATGCCTGCTCTGGCGTCAGTCCCATCACGAAACAACCCAGCTGTGCCACGAGCCCCATGTCCGTGACCGGATTGTTCGGGTTGTGGTCGGTGGCCAGCGCGACCGGTACACCTGCCTCCAACAACTGCTTGCCGGGCGCCCATTCTGGCCGCATCAAGGTCACGGGGACCGTTGGAAGCAAGGTGGCGATCGTGCCGGCATCGGCCATTGCTTGGATGCCTGCCTCGTCGACGCGCAGCAAGTGATCGGCACTGATGCACCCCGCCTCGGCGGCCAATTGGGCGCCTGAAGTATTGACGATCTCGTCGGCGTGCAGGCGTGGCCGGAGTCCGTGGCGCTTGGCGGCGTCAAAGATCGTCCGGCCGTGCTCGATGGTGAAGACATCCTTTTCGACGAAGACATCACAGAAGCTCGCGATGCCCTGCGCGGCGACCGCTGGGAGCATGTCCAAGACCGCATCGGCGGCCTGGTCGGGAGTCAGCCCTTCCGGCACCGCGTGGGCGCCCAGGAATGTGTGTGCCATGCGCAGGCCCTCTTGCTCGAGGGCCTTGCTTGCCTCCAACATACGAAGCTCGCCTGCTTCTTCCAAAGCATAGCCAGATTTGGACTCCAGGGTCGTGGTCCCGTTGCTGCGCATCCGATGCAGGCGCGGCGTGGCCTGGGCCACCAATCGCTCCACGGTGGCTTCCTTCGTCAGCCGGCTCGTGTGGGCGATGCCGCCGCCGGCTGCCAAGATCTCCAAGTAATCCTTGCCGGCCAGCTTCATGGCGATCTCGAACGCGCGGTCGCCGCCGTAGACCAGGTGCGTGTGGCTGTCCACATACCCAGGGGTGACCAGTCGGCCCGATGCATCCACCGTCTTGGCCGTCGCGTCACATTCCTCGTCAGGCCCCACCCAAGCGATCCGACCGCCTTCGATGCCGAGGGTCCACCCTTTGCGCACGGACACGCTTGCTTGGTCGGCGCTCCGAGGGCCAGGGGGTCCGTCCATGACGGCCACGTTGCCGTTGCGGATGAGCAGGTCCACGACCGGCTCACCGGCTATCCGGCGATAAGTGACGCGCAAGGCACATACGGGCCGGGTGGGTGGCGCCCGTGTGCCGTTTGCTCCAAGCCCTGCCGCGTGGCCGGTCCAGGACGTCGCTCCCGAAGATGCCCGGCTGGGAGACCTGTTTGTGGGGGGCGATGCCTCCATCCACATGGTCGGGGTCCCCACCGACAAGGCGGTCATCGGGCGCAAAGGTGCCGCAGGCGGCCCCACGGGGATCCGCGATGCGATGCGATTCATCGGCGGCCATGACACGGCGACCGGGCAGGCGCTCGGCGCGACCCTCCGCGATCATGGCGATGTGGCTGGACTGGATTCTTTCGGCGACGACGTTGCCGCCATGCACGAGCACGTACGGGCTGCGTTGCGTCCCCTGATGGCCCGAGGACGCGCCCTCGTGTTGGGTGGCGACCACGGGTTGACCTACGCCCACATCGGCGCCTTGTGCGATTCGACCGACGGCAGCATCGGTCTTGTGGTCATCGACGCGCATTATGATCTTCGTGATCACGAAGGCCAACCCACCAGTGGTACGCCATTTCGACGCATCCTTGAATCGTTCCCCGAGCGCGTCCGGCCCGAGCACATCGTGGAGATCGGCATCCGGCCTTTTGCCAATGCGCCGAGTCTGGCAGCCTACGCGGCAGAGCAGGGCGTCAAGGTCTACGGCATGCCGGAGGTCCGGGCCCAGGGGATCCAGGAGGTCCTTGAAGGCACCATGGCGGCCCTGGCCGACGTCGATCACTTGTGGCTCAGCATCGACATCGACGGTCTGGACCAATCCATTGCTAGTGGCTGCAGCGCTCCTGGTGCCGGCGGTCTGCGCTTTGAGGAAGCCGACGCGATTGTCCGGGCCCTGGCCGCTGATGACAGACTTCGGGGGATGGACGTGCTTGAGGTCGCGCCTTCGCTGGACCCGAGCGGCAACACCTGTCGGAGCGCGGCGCAACTGATCGCTACTTTTGTCGGCGGCACCGACTGACCCTTGCATCGCGTGGCCCGTCCAGCGGCGCGGGGCCGAAGCAGCCATAACCGGGTCGCTTGTCGGGCGCCCCATGAGTGTTGTGTTGGACGCAGACAGCAAGGTCGTCGTGCAGGGTGCCACCGGCTCGGTCGGCCAGTTCCACATCAGCCAAATGCAGGAATACGGCGACTACGTGGTCGCCGGCGTGACGCCGGGCAAAGCGGGTCAAGAAGTGCACGGCGTACCCGTGTTCAATAGTGTCGCCGACGCCAAGGCCGAGACTGGCTGCAATGTCAGCCTGATCTTCGTTCCCGCGCGCTTTGCCAAGGACGCGGTCATCGAAGCGGTCGATGCAGGCATGGAATCCATCATCGTCATCACCGAACACATCCCGGTCCACGACGCGGCCTATTTCGTCAACTACGCCAAGAAGCACGGCGTGACGCTCATCGGCCCCAACTGCCCTGGGGCTTGCACCGCGGGAGATGCCAAGGTCGGGATCCTCCCCGGCCAGATCTTCACGCCCGGCGGTCCGGTCGCCGTCGCCAGCAAATCGGGGACCTTGACGTACGAGATCGTGGGCGCCTTGAGCGCTGAAGGCATCGGCCAGACCACGGTCCTCGGGCTAGGCGGCGACCCGATCCCTGGCACCAACCTGCTGGAAGCGGTCAAGTTGTTCGAGCAAGATGACGAAGCCAAAGCGATCGTTCTGGTGGGCGAGATCGGCGGCGGTGCCGAGGAAGAGGCCGCTGCCTACATCGAAAGCGTCGACCTGACGGCCCGAAAACCGATCTACGCGTTCGTCGCCGGCCGCAGCGCCCCCGAAGGCAAGAAGATGGGCCATGCGGGTGCGCTGGTGGAGAAAGGGGTCGGCACCGCCGAGTCCAAGCTCAACGCATTCAAGCAGGCGGGCGTCAAGGTCGTCGACTTCCCGACGGACATCATTCCGCTCGTCAAGCAAGACCTCGGCCTGTAGGTCGTGCCAGGCCCCCATTCCGGCCGATCGTTCTCGAAGGGTTCCTCCCGTTCAATCGAATCCTTATAGTACGGGTGAGTGGGAAGACTTGGTGAAGGGGGCATCGCCCCGCCTTCATTTGGAGAAATTAGGATGTATCAAGACCGTGGACCCCGTGAAATGCACGAGGTCACCTGCGCCGAGTGTGGCGTACAAACTACTGTTCCGTTCAAGCCGAGCGGCGACCGCCCCGTGAAATGCCGCGACTGCTTCCAGAAGGATCGCCCGCCCCGCCGTGAAGGTGGAGGTGGCGGTGGCTTCCGTGACCGCGGACCCCGTGAAGAGCACGAAGTGACCTGCGCCGAATGCGGCGAAGAGACCACCGTGCCGTTCAAGCCCACCGGCGACCGCCCGGTGCTTTGCAAGGACTGTTTCCGTGACAGCCGACCGCCCCGTGGCGGCGGCGGCCGCGGCGACCGTGAGATGCACGACGTGAACTGCACCCGCTGTGGGGCTTCCACCAGCGTGCCGTTCAAGCCCACCCCGGGCCGCGACGTGCTCTGCAACGACTGTTTCCGACGTTAAGCCCGGAACACGACCTGTCTGAGACAGGTGTTCTTTTCCCCCAATGCACGGCCGGGCGACGCCCGGCCGTGCTTTTGTTTCGCGGGTCTGCCCGCTGTTGGATCAGGCCACGAGCGTGAACGCTTGGTCGGCCAGACCGCCGTATCCGCCGTATCCGCCGTAGCCACTGTAGGCGTCGCCGTAGCTTCCCCAAGCATCGCCGCCGAAATCCTGGGCCATGAGGACGCTGCCGTCGGTCGCATCGATCAGCACCATCGCGCCGACGTAGTCACCATCATCGTAGCCACCGCCAGTGACCATCCAAAGAGCCGGTTCGTCCGTGTCATCCCGTCCGAGCGCCAGCATCGCGTGGTGGTTCTCGTGGTCCTGGCTGGCGGCCAATTGCTCACTCGCGTCCAGGGCGATGCGGATGGCCTCGTCGGAGTTCACGGAGTACGCACCGACCGGCACTTCATCGTCGGCCGCCTCTTCCTCCTTGTCTACGACGTTTCCTTCTGCGTCCACGGCCACGGTGAGCACCATGTTCTTGGATTCGCTCAGGTAGAGGTACGCCCAGATCTCGCACCGGCCGTCGATCTTGTGGTCGTTACCACTGTACGAGTAGAAGTCGCCTTGGCCGTGGTCACTGTAGCCACCAAAGCTCGAGCCGCTCCACGCGCCCTCCACACCAAGGATGCCTACCAATTGGGCGTCCGCAGCCCACTGGCTGGCGGCTTCGTCAGCTGGCGGTTGGGTCGCCATGGCGGTACCCGAAGGCATCGCTTGGGCTGTGCATCCGGCCAGCACGGCGGCACTCGCAAGGCAAAGGGTCAATAGGATCGCAGTTCGGTCCATGAGAAGCACTTCTTCGAGGACAATAAAAGGGAGTCTGGGCCGTTGTTCGAATTCACCGCCGCCATTTTGAACCCCAAGGCCCATCGATCGGCGTGCGTCTGGCATTGGTGGTGGCCCTGGTCCTGGTGACCGCAGGGGCAGTCCAAGGACATGGTGAGCGAAGGGCGGGGTTCCCCGCCGGCGATGGCGAAGTACCCGAATACCGGGATTCTGGTCCCTATTTTCTGACCTGCAAGGCAGACACGCCGGCGCGCATGGCGGCGTATCCGATGCAGAACCAGCTCGAAGGCATGCTGCGCTATAGCGAATGCCTCGATCATGGCTTCGAGCACATCCAGGCGGCGGTCAATGCGGTTCCGCACGCCGGTTTCCGTATCCTGTTGATGCCAGGACTCTACCAAGAGGAGCCGAGCGTCGCCGCACTGGAAGACCCAGCCTGTGTGGATGCGGTCAACACCAAGATCCTCGAGTACCACGAACAGCTGGCGTGCCCCAATGCCCACAACACGGTCGCCATCTTCGGCGACACGGATGGCGATGGACGCTGCGTGCCGGAGGCCGGTGAAGTGCTGTGTGACCTGCAGATCGAGGGCATCGGTATGCACCGGGAGGACGTCATTCTGGATGCCGCATGGAATCATCTGAACGCGCTCCGGGCGGATCGCGCTGACGGCATCTACCTCAAGCACTTCACGGCGCAGCGGACCGATTTCAACAGCGTCTACATCCTGGAAGTGGACGGTTTCGTCATTGACGACGTCCTGACGCGTTGGAACTTCGAGTACGGGTTCCTCACGTTTGCCGTGGACCACGGTCTGTACGTGGATTGCGAGTCGTACGGCAATGGCGACAGCGGCATCTATCCGGGCAGCGCCAGCGACCTGTCGGGGGCCCGGCACAGCATCGAGATCAAGTATTGCGACAGCCACCACAACGCCTTGGGTTACAGTGGCACGGCGGGCAATTCGGTCTATGCCCATCATAACAAATTCCACCACAACGCCGTGGGCGTTGCGACGGACAGTCTGTTCCCGGACCACCCCGGCCTGCCCCAAGATCATGCGCGGTTCTATCGCAACGAGATCTACAGCAACAACGAGAATTACTTCGACAACTGGTTGCCCGGAGGGCCCTGCCACCTGCCGTTGCCCGAGCGAGGCATCGAGAACGGCACGGTCTGCCCCGTGATCCCATTGCCCGTGGGGAGCGGCCTGCTCATTGCAGGCGGCAACGACAACACCATCCAGGAGAACTGGATCTATGACAACTGGCGCTATGGCACCATGCTGTTCAGCGTTCCAGCCTACTTCCGCGGCGAAGATGAACCGACGATGGAGACCTTGGAGAAGCAACTGGACACGAGCCATCGCAACCAGTACCAAGGCAATTGGATGGGGTTGGATGTCGCAGGCGACGAGGCGCCCAACGGGCGCGACCACTGGTGGGATGAATCGGGAAGCGGCAATTGTTGGGTCGACAACCAATACGTTGCCGCTGGCATGCAACAGGACACGGACCGCACTTTGTTCTACCCAGAATGCGGGGTCCACGATGCCATCAACGGCCAATACCGGCCGCCGCACGCGCGCCTGGCGACCATCGTCCCCTGCAACGACTACAGCTGGCCAGACAACACCCATCCCGATGGCTGTGATTGGATGTCCTCGCCGGAGGAACCATGAAGCGGTGGTTGTGGATCTTGCTGTTGGTCCCGGTCGCTGCAGCCGATGAAAGCGGCGATGCAACACGCGGTTGGATGGATGCCGACGGCGGTCCTTACGACCTGCACGGTCTGACCTGGGCAGCCAATGCAGACGGCATCGTCGTCGAATGGAATGGGCCGGCCGAGGGCGAGGTCCGGGTGCTCGTGTTCGACGGTGCCCAAGGCGACCCAGAGCCGCGGTCCTGGTGGTTGCTCCACGTCAACGGCACGACCGGCCGAGCGTGGCAGGGCACCGAAGCCGTCGACGCCCGTTTTTCGTTCACCGAGAACGTCACGCGAGCCATCCTCCCTGGGGCGCAGGGGTCCTGCACGTTTGCGATCGCCAACGTGCACACCTGGGACAACGGTTTGATCCTCCAGGATGCCGTGCCGGATTCCGAGGTCGACCTCTCGCAGGGCTGGCGCCAGGGTGACCTATGTGACGGCGCTGCCGATGTGGAACCGGTGCAGGACGACCCGGCCGTCAAGGGCAAGGATTCTCCTGCAGTCTTCGGGCTCCCGGCGATCGGCGCCGCGCTCATCCTTCGAAATTGGAGACACGCTTCGAGGTAGCATACGGGGAAAGCCACTCGTCGACGAACCCCCGATGCGTCGGGTGACCCACGTACGGGGCAATGGCCTCTGCAGTGTCGAAGCCGATCAGCAACGCCAGCTCGCTCCCGTCGTAGCCCCCCCAGAAAGACTTCACGCCAGGGATCGAGGGGAACACTTCGCGTGCTCGTGCGAGTGTGTCCTCGACGCGCTCAGCAGGGAACCCGAGTTGTACGATCCGCATGATCACGAAGCGACGAAGGCGACGTACCAGACAAACGTGGCGGGACTACGGGACTTCGCGTTGCGTTTCTCGCTGGTCGTGCAAGCACGACCCGCTCGCTGCGGGACTTCGCGGTGCGAAGTCCCTTGAATGCTCCTGCCGGAATTTCGCAGGGCGAGCCCGGGGGGCGAGCCCGACGTCCGCAGGACACGAGCGAAGCGAAGTGCTCCTGCCGGAATTTGAATCCGGGTCAACGGAGTGAGAGTCCGTTATGATTGGCCGCTACACCACAGGAGCGAGGTGCCAGCACGAATGCTGACTTGGCCGCCGACTTGGCGACCTCATTTAAGGTTCGCCGTCAGGCGTTGACCAGTTCGTAGCGCTGGAGGATCGGGCGCGCCAGGTCCATGTTGTCGGCCCGGATGTAGACGCACCCTTCGTCGCCGTCGCCCATGCCGAAGCCCGCTTCGACGTTCACCTTGGCCTCTGCCAGATCGGTGAAGAGCCGGGCCAGTTCGCCGTGCCTGTCGCGCACGCAGACCTGGACCATGTGGACCACGATCGCGTCGTAGCCATGCTGGCGTAGCGCGCGCTCTGCCGCGTCGCCTTCCTCACTGATGATCTGGAGGTGGTCTCGATCCAGCGTGAAGGCGCGGAACGAAACATCCGCATCTTCCATGATTTTCAGGACCCCTGCCATGGAGCCAGGCAGGTCGGGAATGAAGACGGTCACAGAGTCCAATCGCACTAGACTGGGGGTCGTTTCTGGCTTTTTGACCGTTTGCAACCGGTTTCGAGGGTCTGCCAGCAAAGGCTAAGAGACAGAACGGCGCCATTGCCTCGTGGCCCGGGTCAAAGTGTCCTTCACGCAACGCTTCGCAGACAGCCGGAGGATTCTACGTGAGGCATTCGCGTTCGTCGGCAACCACCGGGACTTGATGGTGTTCCCGTTCTTGGGCATGATCTTGACGTTCGCGTTCATCGTGGCGCCTTTGGTCTACGTCATGACGGCGCGACCGGAATGGCTCATCGGATGGGCCGGTGAACACCTGGCCGAATCGCCCTGGTTGGCTGCGCTCGGCATTTTCCTGATCTTCCCGTTGACCTATCCGATCTCGGTGCTGGCCGCCATGCTCAACGCTGCGCTCGCCTACGCGGCGTATGAGCGGATGGATGGCAACGAATGCAGCCTCGGCGATGCCTGGGCCCGCGCCAAGGAGATGGCCGGCCCGATCGCGCGATGGACCTTGGTGGCCATGTTGGTCGGCGGGATCCTCGCGGTCATCGGGCAGCTCCTGGACCGCCTTCGGCTCGTACCCTGGCTGGGGCAGGTCGTGCAGGCGATCGGCGCGTTCGCCTTTGCTGCGGCCACGTTCTTTGTGATCCCGATCATGGTCGTGCAAAAGGAGCGACAAGCCACAGAGGCGGTCAAAGAATCGGTCTCCATGGCCCGTGACCAATGGGGCAAGAGCGTCGCCGGGATGGTGACCATCGGCCTTGCGGTGATGGTCCCGGTGATGATCTTCATGTTCCTGATGATGCCCATTCCGATCCTGTTCGCGTTGGGTGGTTCGTTCGTGACCTCCCTGATCATTTGGGGTGCCACCATGTTCCTCGTGGTCATCGTGATGGTCACGATCATGGGTGCCCTGCAAGTGGTCTACCAAGTCGGCCTGTACCGATACGCAAAAGGGCTCGAAGGCGGACCGTTCACGGAGCGGACGCTTGTGGAGCCCTGGAAACCGTACCAAGGCTGAGCGTCGGGGCCAGGAAACGGCCCGTGTAGGATTCCTTGACCGCTGCGACCTCCTCCGGGGTCCCCTCCGCAATGACGAGGCCGCCCCCGTCGCCGCCTTCAGGGCCTAGATCAATGACCCAGTCGGCGCACTTGATGACGTCGAGGTTGTGTTCGATCACGACCACCGTATTGCCGCCGTCCGCCAATCGTTGCAGCACTTCCAGCAAGTGCCCGATGTCGTGGATGTGCAGTCCGGTGGTCGGTTCGTCCAGGATGAACAAGGTCTTGCCGGTACTGCGCTTTGAGAGTTCTGTGGCCAGCTTCACTCGTTGGGCTTCGCCGCCGCTCAGTTGTGTGGCGGGTTGCCCCAAGCGGATGTAACCAAGCCCCACGTCGTTGAGTGTGGCCAGTTTGTTGCGCACAGCGGGGATCGCGTCGAAGAAGGCAAGGGCGTCCTCGACGCTCAATTCCAGCACTTCGTGGATGTTGAGGTCCTTGTAGCGGACCTGGAGGGTCTCGGCATTGTACCGCTTGCCTTTGCAGACTTCGCACGGGACATACACGTCGGGCAGGAAGTGCATCTCGATCTTCACGACCCCGTCCCCTTCACAGGATTCGCAGCGCCCGCCCTTGACGTTGAAGCTGAACCGCCCCGGCTTGTAGCCGCGGGCCTTGGCTTCCGGCGTCTGCGCAAACAGGTCGCGGATCGGCGTCCACAGGCCTGTGTAGGTCGCCGGGTTGCTGCGCGGGGTCCGACCGATCGGGGACTGGTCGATGTCGATGACCTTGTCGACGGCGTCGAGGCCCAAGATCTCGTCGTGGGCGCCCGGGCGCTCTCCGCCGACCCGGTCCAGGTGCCTGAGGGTCCCCTTGTACAGGGTCTCGTTGATCAAGGTGGATTTCCCGCTGCCGCTGACACCCGTGACCGCCACGAATTTTCCAAGCGGGACCTGCACGTCGATGCCCTGGAGGTTGTTCTCCCGTGCGTTGGAGATGGTGATGTGCTGGCCGTGGCCGTCGCGGCGGCTTTCCGGCACGGCGATCTCGAGCTTTCCCGCCAGGTATTGCCCGGTCAGGCTCTTGCTGTTCCGTTCCACCTGCTTCGGGGTGCCCGCTGCGACCACGTACCCGCCATGCTCGCCGGCGCCGGG
>JBFKXH010000014.1:0-13736 GCA_041638175.1 Thermoplasmatota archaeon | reverse complement strand
GTGCCGCCAAGGCCGCTGCCAAAAGATCCAAAGCCGCTGCGAAACCCGAAATGGCCGCCGTGAAGGCCCAGGCACTGGCCGAAAAACAAGCCAAGGCTGACGAGGCCGCACAAGCCAAGGCAGAAGCCAAAGCACGCCAAGAAGCCGAAAAGGCCGCAGCGATCCAAGCAAAACAAGAAGCCAAAGAAGCCGCGCGTGCCGAAAAACAAGCCAAAGCGGACAAGGCGAATGCAGCCAAGGTCAAGGCGCAAGCCAGCAAGAAGCCGTCCAAGGCCGAGGCGGCAAGCGCCGAGGAAGCGGTCGCGCAGGACAAGGCCGCCGCCCAGGTGGCCCGCCAACAGGCCCGCCTCGAGGCCATGGAGGCAAAGGCTGCCCAAAAGGCGGAAGCCGAGGCCCGCCGCCAAGAGGCCGCCGCAGCCAAGGAAGCCGCCAAGGAAGCCGCGCGTGCCGAACAGGCTGCACAAGCCGAGGAAAAGCGCTTGCAGCGGGAGGCCGCGAAGGCCGCTGCCGCCGAAGCGGCCCAACAAGCCAAGGCCGCGCGAGCCGCCGACGCACGTCAAGCCAAGGAAACCAAGAAGGACCCCGACGCGCACCTTCAGCGCATGGCCCAGAGGATGGCTGAACGGGATGCGAAGATCGCGGAACGCGAAGCCCAACGGGAAGCGAAGCGGCGGGAGCGTGAGGCGGCACGCAAGCAGCGCAAAGGGTTTGAGGAGGTCGAGATCGAGGTCGAAGAAGAGATCCCGGTCCACAAGACCATCGAGCGACGCATCAAGCGCCGGGCCACCTATGATCCGGCGGCCATCGATGATCTGCTTGCCACCAAGGGGCTTGGCAAGAAGAAACGCTGACCGGTAGTTTCATCGCCCCCCTATCCTCCATCAAATACCAGGGCCGACCATGCTGGCTCGGTCCCTATGCCAGCCAAGAAGGAATCGGTTGCCATGACAGAAGAACCCGCAACCCAGAACGTACACGTACCCGAAGCCGCCGAAGAGGAAGTCGTCTCCATGACCGTGGAAGACCTTCCCGGCGTCGGTCCTGCCACCGCCGAGAAACTGAAGGAATCCGGCTTCGAAGACCTGATGGCCATCGCCGTCGCATCCCCCAGCGAACTCGCCGAGAAGTGCGACATCGGTGAAGGCGTCGCCCAGAAGATCATCAACAGCGCCCGCAAGCTCGCCGATGTCGGTGGCTTTGAGACCGGGCTGGATGTCGCGCACCGCCGCACCACCGTGAACAAGATCCACACGGGCTCCGAGGCGTTTGATGAGCTCATGGGCGGCGGCATCGAAACACAATCCATCACCGAGTTCTACGGTGAGTTCGGATCCTGCAAGACCCAATTCGCCCACCAACTGTGCGTCAATGTCCAGCGCTCCATTGACGACGGTGGTCTGAATGGCCATGCCCTCTACATCGACACGGAGAACACCTTCCGACCGGAGCGTATCCGACAGATGGCCGAAGCGTACGGCATGGATGTGGAAGAAACACTTTCCAAGATCCACGTCGCCCGGGCTTTCAATTCAAACCACCAGATGTTGCTGGTCGAACGGGCTGCCGAGATCTGCCGCCAGTTCCCGATCCGCGTCATCGTCGTGGATTCCCTGACGGCCCACTTCCGTGCGGAATTCGTCGGCCGTGGCACCCTGGCCGCGCGTCAGCAGAAGCTCAACCGACACATGCACGACATCCAGAAGCTGGCCGGCTTGCACAACGCGGCGGCCATTGTCACCAACCAAGTGTCTGCCAAACCCGACGCCTTCTTTGGCGACCCGACGCGCGCCATCGGTGGCCACATCGTCGGCCACACCAGCACGTTCCGCATCTACCTGCGCAAATCCAAGGGGGGCAAGCGGATCTGCCGGCTCATCGACTCGCCGCACCTACCCGAAGGAGAAGCAGTGGTCACCATCGGCGAAGTGGGCATTCGAGACTGAGCACAGGCTTCAAGTCCTCCTTCTCCCCATCTTCCCTCCATGGCCTTCGAATATGAGGGGTACACGCTCCATGCTCGTGAGGTCGCCCTCAAGGGCGGCCACAAGCAGGTCATCTACTTCTTTAGCCAGCGGCAGCCAAAAAGTGGCGTGCCCGTCGAGATGCCCGAGGGGTACAAGGTCGGCCTCAATCGCCGCACCGGACTACCGTATCTGAAGAAGATCGCCTGAAGCGTTTAACAACCAGTTGGGCTGGGCGACGCCATGGACGAGTTGATCATCGCCCGGTGCCCTGCCTGCGCAGCCGACACCGAGCATGCGCTCCTGAAAGCAAGCCCGTCCAGCGTGACCGCCCGCTGCGAGGATTGCAGCCAGGTCCATTCATTTTCCCCACCCCACGCCCGGTTCGTCACCCTCGCACTCGTGATCAGCGCCAAGGATCGTTCCTTTACGAGCGAATTGGAGACCCTGCGCGACGAGAACATCAAAGTCGGATTCGAATTCGAACACGACGAACACCGCATGATCGTAACAGGGATGGAAGGCCAAGACGGCCGCCACCACGAAGCCCTGCCCGCCAAGGACATCAAGGTCCTGCATGCCAAGTTGTTCGACACGGTGCCCTTGAAACTGAGCGTCAACGACTACGACAAGACCCGCAGCTACGAGATGGACGTGGACCCGGACCGGAAATTCTCGATCGGGGAGATCGTTGCGGTCGAGGGCAAGAAATTGAAGATCAAGACCCTGAAATCGGACTTGAACCGGACTCTCCACCGCGGCTATCTCTATGCGCGCAATATCCGACGCGCCTTCTGCGACGAGGTCCCCCACTGGGTCAAGGAAGGCAAGATCATGGAAGTCCGCAAGCGCGGCAAGCCGGCCGGGGCCGAGTCCCAGCCCCGCCATGGCCGCAAGGCCTAAGAACAACCTCCAGTCCAGCGCAGTCCATGAGCGACCTTCTGGCCCACATCGAGATCCTCAAAGACGGCCATTTCTTCATTGCCCGCACCGCCACGGACGAAGGAGAGAAGGAATACAAGAACACCGTCTTTGAAGACATGTTGACTGAGATGTTCCTGACGTTGCAGGAACAGATGCCGGACGCATAGGCGCCGCGCCATAGCACTTGTCAGGGTAGCGTAAGCCAGGTCGACCCGCCCTCGGCGGGATCTCAAAGAAGAGAGGGAAGAGAAGGAAACCGCCCTTAGGGCGGGTTTCCGTGCTTAGGCCTTGGACGGCCGCCGGACTAGATCAGGACGCGCCCCTATTGGCGCAGCTTCTCAGCTTGCTTTTCCTTCTTCCAGACCAGCTTGTCCTTCTGGCGGCGGTGGCTCTTGCGCACCGACGGGCCTTGGTGCTCTGCACCCTTGCCCTTGCTGCGCAGACCACGGTGCTTCTGACCCGCACTGGTCTTGCCGCGCAGGACACGGTTGGTGGCCGGCTTGGTGCAGATCCAGTTGAGGTCCTTGTCAGCACGGATCGAGGGGTGGAACGGATCCACCATGATGACCTCGTAGTAGTGGTGCTTACCGTCTTCACCGATCCAGTACGAGTTGAGGACTTCCAGGTTCGGGAAGCGCTTGGCGGCGCGCTGTTCACCGATGACCTGGGTGTTCTGCTTCATCGTGATCTTCTTGACACCCATCTTCTTGGGCACGTGACCGCCTTGCCAGCGCTTCTTGTGCAGGCCACCGCGGCGAACGCGGGCGCGGACAACCACGACGCCCTGCTTGGCCTTGTAGCCGAGGCTGCGTGCACGGTCGAGGCGCAGGGGCTTGTCGACCCGGACAAAGGATTCTCCGGCGCGCCATTCGATGAGGCGGTTCCAGTTCTCCGAACCGTAGCCGCTCTCAGGTTTCTTCCAGGCTTCACCGATGTAATGGTATGCATTTTTGCTCATGACGCGATCAACTCCGCGATTTGCCCCTTCACCCGAAGGCACATTGGGGTGGTGCTTGGCACCGTGGCGGCCGACAAAGGACCCATATATAGCCATAGCGGGGCTTTGTTTCCGGTGGAGCCACGGCCGTGCCATGCCTTTTTGATGCGAAGGCAATGCCCGCCCGTGTTGGTCGATGGTGGTGTCTTGGTACGGCCCGTGCGTCCGATGGTTGAGGTGCTATGGCAGCTTGAGGGTGCGGGCGGCTACGAGCAAGACGACATGATGGCGTGGCCGCAGGTCCGAGAACACGTCTCCGGTTGGATGGAGGCCCTTAGACAGCGAGACGTCAAGGAAGGCGACCGGGTCGTGCTCTTTGCCGAGACCAGCCGCGAATGGGTCTTGGCCAACCACGCGATCCATGCATGCGGCGCCGTGGCCGTGCCGATCTACCCCACGTTGCTACCCGACCAGGTCGAGTACATCGTCAAAGACTGCGATCCTCGCCTTGTCATCGCAGACGAGGCCCTGGCCCAGCGCGTCCCCGAAGCATTCGAGACCATGCTCCTGGAAGGCCAAGGCATGGGCACGGCCACGCCGGTCGACGTCTCGTTGGACCAACACGCGGTCATCATCTACACCTCCGGCACGACGGGTACCCCGAAGGGCGTCGTGTTGAGTCATCGCAACCTGTCTGGTGACGTGGAGGGCGCCGTCCAAGGTGTTGCCTTGGACCAGATCGAGGATCCGAGCCTGGTGGCCGTGCTTCCTCTGGCCCATGTGGCAGGCTACGTGAGCTTGCATGCACTCATGGCCGTGGGGGGCCATGTGTTGTTTTCCCGGCCCGATCGCATGACGATCGACCTGGGTCGCTTCCGACCGACGATCATGTTGGCGGTGCCGCGCCTCTGGGAGCGGATCGTGCGCAAGATCGAAGAAACCGTCAGCGAGGGCTCCGCGGTCAAGAAGGCCCTGTTCGGCGGGGCCAAGCGCACGGCGGTCGCGGCCGGCAAAGTCCTGGAGACCCAGCAGCCTTCCGGCATGCTGGCCCTTCGTTGGAGACTCTTTGAACGGCTCGTCTACCAGAAACTGCGACGCAAACTGGGCATGGACCGGACCATCGTGGCCGTGACCGGGGCTGCGGCCGTACGCCCCGACCTGTTGTGGCTGCTGCGAGGCATGGGATTGCCCATCATCGAAGGGTATGGCATGACCGAAAGCTCGGCGCTCAGCTGTGCCACGCGCGTGGACGACTGGCGGGCGGGAACGGTCGGCACCCCGCTTCCAGGAAGCCGGATCCGCATCGACGAAGGCGAAGTGCTGATCGGTGGCATCGGCGTGTTCCAAGAATACTTGGGGCTTCCTGAGGAGACCGCGGCGACGCGGGTCATGATGGATGGCGAACCCTGGATCAGGAGCGGCGACCTGGGCGAGTGGCGGGACGGACGCTTGGCCATCGTGGATCGCAAAAAGGAACTGGAGGTCCTAGACACGGGCAAAATGATCGCTCCCGTGCGCGTGGAGGAATTGCTCAAGGCGGAGAGTCTCCTGGTCGAGGACGCATGCCTCATCGGGACAGACCGCAAATTCGCCAGCATGTTGATCCAGCCTTCCTACGACAGCCTGCTTGCCTGGGCCAAGGAGCACGACGTGCCCGCTGAGGGCATCGTGCGCCAGGTGGCCCCCACGGGCGAGGAGCAGACCTACTCCGTGGGGGAACGGTTCCTGCAGCACCCCAAGGTGCGGGCCCTGTACCAACAGCTCATCGACAGCCTGAACCAGAAGGTGGCGGACTTCGAGCGCGTCAAGGCGTTCGCGTTGGTGCCGGACGCCTTCACCGTGGACCGAGACGAACTGACACCCAGCTTCAAGAAGAAGCGGCGTCGGATCCTGGAGAACCACGCAGCCCGCGTCGAGGCCATGTACGCCCCGTCATGATCAGCCCGCGGCGATACGTATGACGTCGCCGGGTTGCAGCTCGTGGTCGGCCCCGATGGTGCGCTTGGTCCGGCAATCGACGCCCCGGATGAATTTCTCGCCAAGGTCCGTGTGGACCCGGAACGCGAGCTGCTTCGCGGTCGTCCCCTTTGGGACCAAGTGACAGTCAGGCAGGACCCGACCCTCCTTGTCGGTCATCTTGTGGTCATCCTCGACCGGGAAGACAGGGATGTGTTCCAAGAGTTGGAACACGGCGATCTCGAGCGCCTCATGGACGCCCGTGCTTCCGAGCCGATCAAGCACGTGGCTCTGGATGTACTCCATGCCTTGCCGCTGCGCGGTGTTCAGATCCGCCTTCACTTCGAATGAATCGGCGCCCGCATGGTACGCCAACACGCCCGCCTGAGCGCCCTTGCCGAGCGCCAACTCGGACTGGGCACTGACGGCCACGACCGGGCCCTCCACCTGCGCCTGGAGGGTGGCCAAGCGCCCGGGATCCACCAGGTCGGCCTTGTTCAGGGCCACCACCAAAGGTTTGCTGATGCGACGCACCGCCTGCGCCAACTTGAACCGCGCCTCTGCGTCGATCTCCTTCGGGGCGACCCCCACGAGCCCTGCATCCGCGAGGGCCTTGCGCGCATGGTGATCGGCCACGCCGATGCCTGCCAACCGCTCGACGAGCGCCTCGGCCATGTTGCGGTTCTCCTGCTGGACCCGCCGGGTCAGTTTGTCCCAACCGTCGGCCAGGATGCCATCGATCCAATGGTCGATCTCGGCCTCCAGAAACGCTACGTCAGCCAGCGGGTCGTGGCCTTCGACGCCAGGGTTGCCTTCTTCATCCGTGGTACCGCTGGCATCGACCACGTGGATCAATGCATCCGCCCGGGCCAGGTCGGACAGGAACTTGTTGCCTAGCCCCCGGCCTTCGTGGGCACCTGGCACGAGGCCCGCCACATCAATGACCTCAACGGGCACATAGCGCGTCGCCCCGACCACCTTGCCACTGCGTGGCGTGCTGGTCACTCCCAGGTCGGCGCCTGGGTCAGGAGTCCTTACGAACGCCATGCCTCGGTTTGCCTCGATGGTCGTGAACGGGTAGTTGCCGATCTCCGCCTCGGCCAGGGTCGCGGCAGCGTAGAAGGTGGATTTGCCCACATTGGGCTTCCCGACAAGTCCCAGGCGCACACCATGGCCATCGTGTGGCCATGAAAAGGCGATGCGTCGACGTGTCCAAAATGTTCAAAGCAAGACCGGTGCGTGAGAAACCGTGGGTCGACGATGGTGGATACTGGCAGTGCTGCTGGCTGTGCCGGTCCAAGGGGCGGTGGTCCTGGTAGAGGACCCGTCGGGCGACCAACGACTTTCCATGCCGGACGGGCGTTTCCGGATCCCCACGGCAGGCACGTTCCAGCATGCAGACCTGGTCGAGGCCGGGGTGTGGCAGGAAAGTGCGACCGAGCTGGTCTTGTTCGCGCGTCCAGCGAGTCTCAGCGCCCAGAGCGAACACAACGTGCCGTACGGCGATCCCGAGTATGACATTCGCTTCAGCCACGGACTGCAGGGGTACCGCGTCCTGGTGAAAGTGTTCCTGGAGAACCAGGGAACGGCCCTGTTCGGTGACCCAGAGACCGTCGCGACGCTCGAGAAAGAGCTGGAGGAGGACGTCTTTGTCGCCTTGGCCGATGTGGCGTCGGTGGTCGATGTAGACGAAGGCGTGATCCTGACGACCGTGCCCCGCAGCGCCATCCGTGACCACAATGAAGCGGCAGCGGGCCGCAACGCCACCCTCACCGACTTTTCGGCACAAGCCCGCGCCATGGGCTGGTTCAGCATGCCCATCGGCGGCACAAGCCCGCCCATCGTCGTGGGCCCCTTGATGGCCCATGACCGGGCGCCTGACTCCTACTTTGAGGACGCGTCGTACGAAATGAAGACGGGCGCCACGCTGAGCCGCGGCGAACTCTTGGCCGGGACATCAGACCCCGTGCGCTGGACGAACGGGGAAGCGACCACGTTCGTCTACACCATCCGCTTGACCAACCTGGGCGCGCAAAAGATCGTCTCGGTCGCTCCCGTCGACGTCCCCGGGCACTGGCAAGTGGCGTTCTCGGATCGCTACACGGTGCCCGCGAACACACACATCAACGTGACGTTCCATGTGGCCATCCCGTTTGCCCATAGCCATGGCCTGTTCGAGGAATTCGGGCTGCAGTTCACGAGCGTCGATGCAGGGCACGAGGCCACGGCCCGCATGGGCGTCTATTGGCCGCTGGTGCCGCAGCCGGCCGGCCATCATGACCACTTATGGCTCCACAGCGTCGCCCAAGCGGCCACCAATCCGTTCCAGATCGATGCCAATGAAGTGCACGGCTGGTTCAATGCGGCCAAGCAGGACGAGCGCGATACGGCCACCCCGATCCCCCCCGATTTCATCGCCTTGCCAGACGACGGGACGATGCAGGCACATTGGCGCCTCTTGCTTGAGCCGAGCCTACGCATGGGGTTGGACTTCCTGCTGGAGAAAGTCGGCGAAGGGACGATGACCCTTCAATTCCCCATTCCGGTGTCGGACCCGACGCTCACGTTCGAGCTACGCCATTACGATCGTCGCTTCATCGTCCCACGTGTGACCACGCTGGTGGTGGCCGAGGCCACCCACACAGGCCAGGCTTCAGGGACGATCCCGTTCGTCTTCGAAAGCCTCGCGCCGAGGGATGCCGCGGACCTGATCAGGTACTTGCCGGCGGCCGACCTGGAATTGAACCTCACGCTGACCGGCGTGATCCCGGGCCTTGGCTTCGAGAATCCGTCGGCGATCGCCCCGAGTCTCCTTCCTGACCAATCCGAGTTCACCCTGCCGTTGCTAGAATACCACGACCCATTGGAGGCCACGTTCTTCACGGATGCCTCGGCGCGCATCACCGTCGGCACGCAAGGGCAAGAGCGGGAGGTCAACCCGGGTGAGCAGGTCGTCTACAACATGACGCTCCACTACAACGGCGTCTTTGCGACCGACTTCGTCATCGAATTGACGGGGCACCAGGATTGGGCAGTGCCCCTTGGGGATGCACGCTTTACGATGGAACCCGGGACCGCACGGGAAGTGGCCATTGCTGTCCAGCCGCCCTTGAACGCGCCGGAGGGCACCTTCGACACGACGATCCGCTTGGTGAGCACGACCAATGCCGCGGTGGAAGCAGGCATGGTGGTGCGGACCACCGTCGTGCATGGTGCGGACGTCCCCGACGAGACCGCCTTGGCCACAGAGAAGGCCCTGGGCCTCACGAGCAAGCCACCAAAAGACGGGTTCCCATGGCTATGGGTCATCCTGCCGATCGTGTTGGCCGGGCTCGGAGGCGCCGGCTGGTGGTTCCGCAGGGATCTCTTGTGGTGGCGTTAGGCAGCGCACGACGGTAGCCAGAAGGGGTCGGTCGCTCTGCCACCGGGTCTTCAAGCAAAGTATTCGTCCAGCTCTTCCGCCGGGAAATACCGGTTGGTCTGGAGCCCCTTGCGCTCGGTCATCAGACCGGCATCCACAAGCGGCTGGATCGAGGATCGGAAGGTCTTGCGAGAGACCCCTAGGCTGTTGCAGACGTCCACTTGGCGGGTCCCCGGTTTTTCCAGGATGAAACGGGCGATCTCCTCTCGCCGGCCCTGATTGAGGATGGTCAGCATCCGTGCCTTGTGCTCGTCCACTCCTTGTGGGAAGAAGCGGCGCTCTCGGCCCGCCTCCATGGATTGGACCATTTCGTTCTTGCGAAGTAGCCCCAAATGGTACTGGACCGTTCCCCAGGCTTCGCCTGATTCGCGGCACAGTTCGCTGGCATGGATGCCCGGCTTTCGCAGGATGATGTCCCACAAGCGGCGGCGCACAGGCTGCTCAAGCAGTGCTGGCTTGGCGACAAGCCCTGCTGCGAACAACCAGTTCATGCCCACGATGCCCCCATGGGTCGGTTCAGGTATAAGCCTGTGCGTCGTTGTGGTCCCCATGCGGCCTGAGCATCGGGTCGACCTCGGCCAGGAGGCTCGGCGTACGGTGCACGGCTTCGGCCATCATGGCGCGCGCGTCCTCCTCTTCACCAAGATCCTTGAGCGCCAGCCCCAACACGTAGTGCAGGGTGCCGTCGCGCGGTTCATGGCGTCGAAGGAAGGGGACCAAGGTCTTGACGATCTTGTGGTTTCGGCCAGACCTCGACCAAGCGATGGCGCGGCTCAATTGCGCGCTCTCCATGGTCGGATCTTTGCGCAAGATCCGCGTCGAGAGGCTGGCGGCCTTTCGGAAATGGGCCGCTTCTAGGGCGGCTTCGACCTGATGAATCTGTGGTGTCCGAAGGGTTCGCACCGTCGCGGTGACGGCGATTCCGAGAATCATGGCGCCTGCCAAGGCCCACAGCCAGGTAGACGAGAACGTGCCAGCCGGCTTGATCGTCGTGTCCGCAGTGGCTTCGGGTTCATCGACGGTGGTCTGGAGCGCCTCGCCATCAGATCCAAGGATCATGTCGATGGGGCCTTCGTAGGCCAGGCGGTCATCCTCGAGCTGGACCTCTCCCTGCGGAGAGCGCAGCGCGCCGGTGGCTCCGGACATTTCGACCGCAGCGTCTTGCGCGGTCCAGTGCGCCCGGGTCGCCGTCCATTGCATGATGTTCTGTCCCGGGTCCGCGTACGCCCCGGGGAGCTCCATGGTCAATGTCGCGTCTTCGACGAACAATCGCAACAACCGGTCCGTGTAGGTCGTCATGCCCGCTTGCTGGGCATGGTATTCACGGCCGGAGACCATGTTCTGTGATCCTTGGGCGTCTTCGAGGCGCCACTCCAGGCCGTAGAATTCGACCATGAAGGAGCCCGTGATGGTCACGGTGGAGAGCATGTCGAGCGTCGTCACGCCGACCACGTTGTCGTTCGTCACGAAGACGCTTGGATTCGGGTTGAATTCGTAGCGCTGCGTCGGGACGGTGGCGCCCGCGTTGCGGTCGATCGGGCGCTCAGCAGAGGGATCCAACCGGGCGCCATCCATGGCCACTCCGTAGAGGGAGCCGGTGCCGACCTCGAGACCCATGGCAGACCCCAGCGTCTGGACCAGGAAGGCAGGGTCGGCCCGCACCAAGGACGCCTTGATGTCGCTCAGCGGCGCGTCCTTGGAGCCTAGGTCCTTGCGGTCGTGGCAGACGCCCACGCTGTCTTCGTAGCACGCCCCTAGGTCGAACTGCCCGATGCTGATGTCGTTGGGGGCGGCCGTAAGACGGTCCGCTTCGAACTGGTACCCCCAGAGCGCTCCGGCCTCGAGGGTCATGATGGGGGCCGCGTTCGGGTTGCGAAGGCTTAGGTGGAACAACTCGACGCCCCGGTCGTCCGCAGCGGCAAGCCCCTCGGTGGCTTGGATCGAGATCTCCTGGGCCGCCACGTCCCCCGAGAGGGCTGACGTTCCCGGCAAAAGCGCCACCGCTACCAGAAGGGCGATTGCGGCGACGGTCTTGGATTTCATGGATTCTTAGCCAACGTGGTACCGGTGCTCGATACCAAAGATGTAGACCACCACGTCATAGCAGCGGTCAGGATCGACCTGGACGACGCGCATCAAGCGGCCCAAGTGCAGCGCAAGGTCGTACGTGTGCACGACCACCAGTTCGCAATCATGGCGCGATTCGATGGTCGCATTGGTGCCGCCCCCGGAGCCCATGCCGGAGGTCTGGTTGCCTCCGCTGGGCTCGCCAGATTGGGGTTCCTGCCCGGGCGGAGTCCCGCCTTGAGGCTCGGCCATCGCTGGCGTGGCCACCAGGACCAGGGCCAGCATGCACGTTGTGATGAGGGTCGTTCGTTGCATTGTTTCCACCCGATGCAAAACGAACCAGGGGCGCGGCTAGGTAAAAGGCTTGGCGGCGTTACCCACCTATCGAACACTCGATACTCGGGGTACGCCTGGGCGCCATTATACGGCGCACGTGATATTGCTGTCTCGCAAGGCCTTGCCCGACTTGTTCGGCATCACACGACAACCACCCACCACCGCGCGATTGCGCACCTTGGGCCTTGCACTTCGGGGGTGGGGCTTCGCCTCACCCCCGGGCCTTTTGGCTCCGCCCAGCGGAGCATTTTGCAACCGAAGAGCGACGGGATCGATTACTCGCCCTTCTCGAGGACGCGCACGTGCTCACCCTTGACCGTGATCGGGATGGGGACCATCGAATCGATGAGCTCCACGGTGAGTTCTTCGCGGGCATCGTCGACCTTGGTGACCTTGGCCTTTTCTCCTCGGAAGGGACCACTGATCAGTTCCACGATGTCCGCGACACCGATCTTGGCCACCGCACTGACCGGGGTCAGGAAATGGGCGATGTCCCCAAACGGCGTGTCGACGGGCATGCGCTCCGTCACGATCTTGCCTCGGCGGTCCTTGACAAAATTGCCCTGCTCATCCCGCACCTCGACATCCTGGCTGACCAGGCTGCGCGCGTAGCTCACACCACGGATGCCCTTCTGGACCGCCATGACATCCGTCGTCTCGATGAAGACGTAGCCGCGTAGCTCCTGCGGCGCGAGGAGGCTCTGGATGGGGATCTTGAAGCGCCGCGCTTTGTTGCCCAGCATCTCGATGACCCGGCGCTCTTGGCCGACCTGGGTCTTCAGGACCAGGATCTCTGTCTCGGCGGAAGGCTCGACCACGGGCGCTTCTTCCTGCACTTCGGCAGGGGTCTCCGTTGCGGTCGCTTCTTCGACGGGTTCGTCCGGCAGGATGCCGAGACCTTCATTGTCGTCCATGGGGATGCCTCATACCTGCTGACGCTGGGCGAAAAACAGGGCAAAGCCGGCCACAAAGGCCCCCCATATGAGGGTTGTGCTACTTCGCGCCGACCAGGCGCAGGATCCAATCCATGAACAGGAAGATGGCGAAACCGATGCCACCGATGACCGCGATGCCGATGAGGACCACGTTGCTGGTCTGCTTGAACTCCTGGGGCTCGGGTTTGCGCGCCATGCGCAGGACACGGGCGTACTTGCCCTTCCCGATGGTGCCGAATTTTTTCTCGACCTTGCGCTGGGCATCCCAGGCCTTGTCCACGAAGGAGCGGTCACTCATACGGGCCGTGCGACTTTGCCCCCCATTATGAAGGCTTTGGCAAGCTTCATCGCCGGTGTGCCTGTCCGCGCACCCATGCGTGCCTTCTGGATCGTCCTCCTCTTGCCCCTTTCTGGCTGCCTTTCTTCCGACGAGGCGCCTGCTGAGCCACAGCTTTCCGTCTTTGTGTTCGACTCGATCCAAGGGGCCGACCTTCGCGACGGTTCGGTCGACTGGATGGTGCGGATCGCCAACGAAGGCGACCAAGCCAACGAATACACCATCGCCATGGATGCATTGCACGGGACACTGAGCCTGGCGACCCCGACGGGCCTTGCCGTGCTGGACGCGGCAGCCCCACTCGATGCGACCTTGACCCTGGACCCCGGAACGTCCCATCTCATCGTGATCCGGTCGAACGACCCGACGGCCGACCGTGTCAACACGACGGTGACGAGCCAGGGATCCACCGTCCTGGCGCACGAACGGTCGTTCCACGAGACCCTCAGCGGGGCCGTCTCGGCGGGTCAACACGTCCAGACCATGACCGTGGGTGTCTGGGTGAACGGAACGAGCTTCTACACCAACATGGCCGAGATGCTTCTGGCCCCAGGCTTCCCGGCCGGTGGCAACATCAACGGGTCGGCGGCCATGCAAGGCGCCCTCCCGTTGCCGATCTACGTATACGACCGGGACCGCAGTGAACAGCCCCCCGCCAGCAAGGATACCTGCCACTTCACCACCATTCCCGGGTACAACGCCCTGCTGAAGACCCAGGACGTCGGCACCGGCAACGTCCGTTTCCTCCATCCGGAAGAGGCATACACGCGGGCCGGAAGCGAGGACCACCTGTTGTATGGAGACGCGCTGATCTTCTACAACATCGTGGTCGCCATCGACGGCGATGCGCACGCCGACGTGG
>JBFKXH010000013.1:0-14131 GCA_041638175.1 Thermoplasmatota archaeon | reverse complement strand
TTCGGCCGCTTTCTTTTCCTCGGCTGCCTTCTTCTCCTCCGCGGCCTTTTTGGCATCCGCGAGCTTCTTCGCTTCGGCGGCCTTCTTCGCGTCCGCTTCCTTCCTGGCCTCGGCGGCCATTTTCGCTTCTTCGGCTTTCTTCGCGTCGGCGAGTTTCTTCGCTTCCGCCGCTTTCTTCGCTTCTTCGGCCTTCTTCGCCTCGGCCGCCTTCTTCTCGGCGGCGAGCTTCTTCGCTTCGGCCTCTTTTTTCGCTTCCTTCTGGGCCGCAGCCTGCGCTTTGGCTTCGGCTTCCAAACGTCTTGCCCGCTCGGCGGCGGCCTGCTTGCGCGCCGCGTCGGCCGCCTGTCGTTTGGCTTCGGCTTCGGCAAGTCGCTTTTGGCGGGCTTCTTCGGCTTGCTGGATCAACGCATCGTCATCATCGAATTCGATGACCGCCTTGCACTTGGGGCAGGGCGCTTCCGCTGCGTCGGCCGCCACGTCGAACACGTGTGCACACACAGGGCAAGTGGTCTCGAAGTCAGGACCAGCCAACGCAGGACGCTCCAGAAGCAGTCGCGGACACTCCCCACCCAAATAAAGGGCTTTGAACCTGAACAGGAGAAATTCAGGCGCTTTCACCAAGAAGTTCTTGAAGGGCGCGCACCGCGTTCTCCCGCTTGGCCGGGTGCACCTCGGGCCGCAACCGCACCTGGATCGCGTCTTCGCCTTGCACCAAAACGACCTGGGCCCCGTGGGCGGCCTGCTTGTCGAACCGGAGGTAGAAGACGCCGTCGTCGTCGGTCCGCGCCTCCACCTGCGCGGCCAGGCCGGGCTGCGGAAGAAGGCGTGCCAAGGCAGTGCGGATGTCTCGGGATCGCTTCAGGGTCGTCTCCAACGTGAAGACCTCCCCACCGTGGTGGCTCTCGACCGGCACGATCTCGGTGACGGCGTCGAACGTCTCATCATCCAGGCCGGTCAAGTGGAGCATGGCTTGGCGCACGTGCTCGACGGGTTCCGTGGCGTGGGCTGTGGCGCGCAGCCGCAGCCAGTGAAAACGCATCATGCGTGCAAGGGCAAGAAGGGGAAAAGGGAGTCGGTGGTGCCTATGCAGGCTCGTAGTGGAGCACCGTGGTCCAGGCGACCGTGGTGTCCGGTGCCGACGGGTACAACGCAATGAAGTACTCGGGGCTGGGCTCCATCGAGGATGCCGGGTCGTCCGCGGTGCTGGCGCCGCTGTCGCCCGAAGCCAGGGTTTCAGCAGAAGCGTTGCAGATGACCACGTGGCGGACCCCGGTGGCCTCGACGCTGATCCACTGTACACCTGCTTGTACGTTGACCGTGTCCTTGACGCGGAAGTAGTTCCCGACGAGTCCGGCCTGGTCATGGTGCAGGTGGGGGTTGCAGCCCTTGGCATCCGGGTCGAACAGGGTCATGTCACGGCTGCCGGTCTCGACGGCGTTCACGAAGGTGGTCGCTTCGACAATGGTCCCCTCTCCATCGTCATCCAGGACGCGAAGGGTCACGTTCACGGTGCCGGCGTGTTCGAACAGGAGGGTGACGTCCACGAACGCGCCGTCTTCGTAGAGGGCGGCGTTGCGGGTACCATTGGCGTCCGAAACGGTCAGGCCGATGAGGTCGATGGATCCGTCCGTGTCTTCGGTGCCGGCCGCGCTGAACGTGATGGTCTCGCCCATCTGGATGGCGGTGCCGTTCACCGGGTTGCCCTCAGCATCCGTCATGGTGAGGACGGCCGTGGGCAGACTGTTGGGGGTCGGCGGCGCCACATGCGGGCAGCCATCGGTCTGGGTGCCGTTCTGGCCGGCCGGAGGTTCGGGAGACGTCTCGGCCACGGTCAGCCCGGAAAGGGTCACGTTGAGCGCTGGGTCTTCCTGCCCTTCGGCTTCCATGGACTCTTCGCCATGGTCCTCCGCGCGGTCGGGGCAATCTTGGGGGGTCTCGGTTTCTGCCGTCTCGTTGTCGCCGAAGCCGAGGCAGCCCGACATGGGCACCAGGGCCAGCGTCAACATCAACAAGAGGTTGCGTCGCATCAAGCGCGACCCACCCAGGCTTGACTTAAAGCCTGTTGTGAAACAATGGAGGGAGAGGAAAAGGGCCAGGGTCGGCTTATGCGGCCGCCTTGGGCTCGTAGTGGACCACCGACTCGATGGTGATGTCGCCGCCGGCACCGGCGTACACCATCAGGTTGTACTGGCCGGCTCGGCTCAGATCCGCATCATCGTTCGTCGAAACGTCGGTCCCGGCTGGGCTGATCGCATTGTCGTCGGGGTCGCAGATGGCGATGGAACCCTCGCCGCTCGTGATCACGGCGCTGATCCACATGGCGCCCTTCTGGACCGAGATGCTGCTCTTCTTGGCCACGTTGTTGGTGATGACGTCCGGCACGCCACCGTCGTCCGATTCGCCGGGTCGTGCGCAATCGTCCGCCGAGCCCGTTGGGGCTGCGGCCGTGAATTCAAGGTTGTGCACCTTGACGTCGTTGACCGCCGTGCTGGCGACACGAATGACGCCTTCGCCGTCATCGTCCAGGACGCGGATGGTCACGTTGACCGGGCCGACGTGACTGAACGTGAAGTTGGCGTCGACGAACATGCCGCCTTCCATGAGTTGGGCGGTGCGGGTGCCGTTGCCATCCGTGACGGTCAGGCCGATGAGGGCGACTTCGCCATCGGCGTCTGTGCTGCCGACCGCGCTGAAGACCATCCAGTCGCCGGGCTTGATCCAGTCATGGGCGCCAATGACGCCCTTCGGACCGGTCATGGTGAGTGTGGCGTTCGGGAGCACGTTCGGAACAGGCGGGGCAGGCGTGTCGTTGCCACCCATACCCGGGTCGACGGGAGTCTCTTCACACTCTTCCGCAGTGTAGTTTGCCACGTCCAGCGGGTCACAGTGGTCGTGGTCCTTGTGGTCGTGTTCTTCGGTCGTGTCATCGTTGCCACCAAAGCATCCTGCCAGGGCAACAGCGGCCAGGAGGGCCGTGATCGCGAGCGCGCGCATGAAGCGTGCATGTTCACCATCTCAGGTTAAAGTCTGCGGTCGATTGGCCAAGCGCATAAGAAGGGGGCCCACTTGGGCGGCCTCGTCGTCATGCTCGAAAAATGGAACGTCGAATTGGAGGGCCGTGTGGCCGAGGAAGTGGGTCAGAATCCGCCTCCTTTCGTTGGCGATGGCCAAAACCCGGTCTGGAGCATCGACACACCCCCGCCATACCCCAGTGGTAAATGGCACATCGGCGCCGTCGCGGGGTACAGCCTCATCGATATGATCGCACGCGCCAAGCGCATGGAAGGCTACGACGTCTTGTTCCCGTGGGGAACGGACCGCAACGGCATCAACATCGAGTTCACCGTCGAGAAGAAGACGGAGCCCATGCGTTTCTGGGCCGAGAAGCAGGGCCCGGTCGAAGGCCGCGCCGCCTTCAATGACGCGTGCCGGGAAGCGATCAGTGTCTTCTCCGATGACATGAAGCGCATCGGCCGCCGCATCGGATTGAGCTGTGATTTCGAGCAGGGTTACGAGACCGACTCCCCCGAATACCGGGCATTCAGCCAAGCGCAGTTCTTGCGACTCTTCGAGGACGGACTGATCGTCGAGGAACTCCGGCCCAACACCTACGACCCCAAGCTCGGCACCACCATCGCCGATGCGGAGGTCTTCTACGAGGAGCGCAAGACGCGACTCAACCACGTCACGTGGACGGTCAAGGAGACCGGCGAAGAGATCACCATCAGCACGACCCGGCCAGAATTGATCTGCGCCTGTCGCATGGTCTTGGTCCATCCGGACAACGAGGAGACCAAGCATCTTGTCGGCAAGACGGCGGTCCTACCCCTCGAACGGGGCGACGGCCTACCCCAAGAGGTCCCGATCGGGGAGCACACGCACGTCAAGACCGATTTTGGCAGCGGCATCATGATGGTCTGCAGCTACGGTGACCAGGCGGACGTGCAATTGTTCCGGGAATTGGACCTGGAGCCCATCGCGGGCATCGGCATGGACGGTCGCATGACCGAGGCTGCGGGTCCCTACGCGGGCCTCAAGGTCGAACCGGCCCGTCAACAGATCATCAAGGACCTGGAGGCGGCCGGCAAGTTGCCCGAGTTCGACAAGATCGACCAGAAGTTCCCGGTGAGCGAACGCAGCAAGGCTGCGGTGGAGGTCATCAGCCTCAAAGAGTGGTACGTCAAGCAGACCCACTGCACGGACGACCTACGGGCGATCGCCAAGGACATGCGTTTCGTGCCGGACAAGCACCGGCAACTCCTGTTGGATTGGATCGACACCGTCTCCATCGATTGGCCCATCAGCCGCCGCCGCTGGTACCACACGGAGATCCCGTTGTGGCTCGTCCAAGACGAGGAGGGCAACGATGTGCCTTACGTCGTCGTACCACCCTACGACCACACGGCCGCTCAGCACACGTACCTTCGCCCCTGGGCCGAGGCGCCACCTGCCGGCAGCAAGGTCGTCCACCGAGAGACCCGCGAGCCGCAAGGGTCGCTGGATGAATTCCAGGCAGCCCATCCGGATTGGGCCATCGTGGGCGAGCAGAAAGTGTTCGACACATGGATGGATTCCTCGGTCAGCAACCTGTTCATTCTCAAAGACCACAACCACAAGCCGTGGCACGCCGACCATACTTGCTCCATTCGGCCCCAGGGCCGGGACATCGTACGCACGTGGTTGTACTACACCCTGCTCAAGAGCCACTTGCTCCACGGCAAGGCCGGCTTCGAGAACGCATGGATCCACGGCATGGGCATGGACAAGCACGGACGCAAGATGAGCAAGTCCGTGGGCAACGTCATCGACCCCGACACGATCCTGGACAAGCATGGCAGCGACGCATTCCGACTTTGGATCGCCGGCGAGTGCACCATAGGCGACGATTTCCGCATCGACGAGCAAAAGATCCAAGGCACGGGAAAATTCCTGCAGAAACTGGCCAACGTGGTCAAGTTCGTCAGCAGCTTCGACCGCCCGGAGCGCCCCGCGGACCTGCACCCGGTGGATGCATGGATCCTAGCGGAACTGGATTCCGTCACCCAGGATGCGGTGGCTGGTTACCGGGACATCGATTTCTTCGGGCCGGCCAACAAGGTCCGGTCGTTCGTCTGGAACCTGTTCGCGCCCCACTACTTGGAAATGGTCAAGGGGCGCGCCTACGAAGGCGACCCGGCGGCCTGCTGGACCCTTCACGAAGTGGCCCAGAGGGTGCTGCGCCTGCTTGCCCCGTTGGCACCGTTCATCACCCATTACTTGGCCAGTCGTGTCTATGAAATGGACGTACACAGCGGCACGTTCCCCGAGCCTTTGGGCACGGCGCCGGTTCCAGGGCTGACCGAGGCGATCGTAGAATTCAACTCTGCGGTCTGGAAGGCCAAGAAGGATGCTGGGCTGAGTCTGGCCGCCCCCATCGATGGCATCGAAATCCCTGCCGATCTGGCAGAATTGGCGGACGTCTTCACGGCCATGCACAAGCTGGGCGTCGAGACCACGGCGTGATCAGCGAAGACGAGCCGCGACGAAAAGGGCCAACAGCAAGCCCATCAGAGGAAGCCCGGGGCTCTTTTCGTCGATCTTTGATCCGCTTGCCTCCACCGTGATGGTGCCTTCCATGAAGCTGGCATGGGGCTGGCAGAAGTAGGCGAAGGTGCCGGCTTCGTCGAAGGTGTGCTCGAACGTGACCCCCTTGGAGCCCAGCGTGCCTGTCCAGTCGTCGCCGTTGCTGCCCCCGTCGCGGGCGCGGCTCGTGGTCGTATGGAACACCCCGTCGTCATTGACCCATCGCACCGTGTCGCCGACCTGGATGGTCAGGGTCGCCGGCTCGAACGCGAAAGGTGCTGCGTCATCGCCTGTGCGGACGGTCCGGACCTCATGCACTTCCGCCGCCGCGAGGGGCGTCAGGAGCACGGCCAGGATCATCCAGGTCCAGCGCATCAGCAATCCGAGGCGGGCGTCGGTCCGAACTCACGGTGGATGCCGGGGCCGCCCGTCTGGCCGAAGGGACTCTCGAAGTTGTGGGTGGCGACGTGCATGAGCCAGTAGCCAGGCATGTTGGGTTCGCCGCCGTGGCCCTCGGCGTAGGTGGCCGCGTTGGCGCGGTGGAAATGCGTGAAGCCGTCACCGGGGTTGCTGCTCTGGCAGAAGGTGCCACGGACACCGAGCCCCATCCAGAGGATCTTGCCGCCTTCGCCAGGTGCTTCCTGGTCGAAGTGCACCAGGATGAAGGTCTCTTCACTGACCCACTTCAGGAGGTGACTCGGCCAGGGTTCTTGTCCGCCCCTGAGCGGTTGGTCGTCGAAGATGACCTTGAGCGCCTCGATCTCGATGGGCTGAAGGCCATCGCTTGCGGGCGGGTCATGGGTGGCCCTGGCGTAGTCGCTGCCACATTCCGGTGCTGGCGTGGGGCCGAACTCTTCGTGCAGGCCGGGAGCGCCCGTCGGACCGAAGGGCGACTCGAATTCGCGCACATTGAGGTGCATGAGCCAGTAGCCTTGCTCGCCGCCTTCGCCGCCGTGGCCCTCCGCGTACGTGGGCGAGCTGTACTTGTGGAAGTGCGTGAAGTCGGGAGTGGGTTGGTCTTCCGCGCAGAAGACGCCGCGCACGCCCATGCCCCACCACAGCATCTGGGTGGCGACGATGGGGTCCTCGTTGTTCATGTGCATGAGCAAGAAGACGTCGTCGTTAATCCATTTCAGGAGGTGGCTGGGCCAGGGGTCCTGGCCTCCGGTAAGGGGCTCGTCACTGAAGACGAGCGCGAATTCTTGGATCTCGACCTCGGTCAATTCACGGCCCATGGGGGCGGGGTCGTAGGCAGGTGGCGCATCTTCCGGTACATCTTCCGAGCCCCCGGTCTGATCATCGTCGGCCACGTCGTCCTCGAAACAACCCGCGACGGCCACGAAGCCCAGCATCAATGCGAACAACAGCGTCCTGTTCATCAACGAGGCACTCGAACACACGTACTAAGGGCCTTCGCAGTGGGTAAGGTTTTGCCGGGGACCTGAGTCGGGCGGACATGGGCAACGGCCGCGGACTTCTTCTTGCAGCGGCCGCGTTCACGTGTTGGGGGTTGCTGAGCCCTGGCAACGAGATCCTGTTGCGGGAAATGACGCCCATGTGGCTACAGACTTTCCGTGCTGTGCTGGCCTCGCTCGCGGTCCTGTTCTGGGTCGGAAAGCCCGGTCTGGTCGGGGCATGGCGCATCCTGCAAGACCAGAAGATGTTCGTCGCGCTCGCCATGGGGACGTTCCTGAGCTTCGGTTTTTTCGTGCTCAGCCAGACCCGGATCGAAGCGGCGTACACCACGCTCGGATTCTACACGGCGCCGCTCTGGACCGCCCTTTTTGGCTGGCTCTTGCTGCGTGAAGGGGTCGGCGTTTGGTTCCTGCCTGCGGTCGCGGTCATGCTCCTTGGCGGTTGGCTGGCACTCACCGGCGGCGGCCAGGTCGCGTCGCCCGACGCATTGGGCATGGCGTTGGCGGTCGCAAGCGGCGCCTTTTGGGGCATCTATGCGGTGCTTCTGCGCCGGGATGCCGGCCGGCTCGATTGGCGTCACCTGTTGTTGGCGAGCATGCTGATCGGGGTGGGTGGATTCGGGGCCTTGGCCCTCTACGCGGAGCCATTGCCCGATGTGGCTGGATTCAGCGCGACGACCTGGGGTTGGACGTTGATCCAGGTCGCGATCCCGACCCTGGCGGCGCTGGGCATGTTCCAACTCTCCCTTCGCATGGTCCCTGCGGCGCAAGTGAACATCCTCGTGGGCCTGGAACTGGCGGGCACGGTGTTCTTTGCATGGCTGCTGTTGGATTTCACGTTCGGCGCCTTGGAATTGGCCGGCGTCACCGGGTGCTTGCTGGCTGTCAGCGGATACTTGTGGATCCGGTCATACGATGCCCGCCGCCAACAGGCTGCCGACCAGCAGTAGGCCGACGCCGACGACCGTGCGGACCCCTTCGATGGTGGTCTTGCCGAGCATGCGTTTTCCAAGGAACGCGCCAAGGAACGCCACCAGGCAGGCGCCGCCGACAAGTGTCCATGACTCGATGGGCAGCCCGCCGAGGCCGTACACGGTCAGGCGCGACACGTCCACCAGGATCGCGCAGAAGGTGCCGGTCGCGACGAAGGCGGCCGGGTGCAGCTTCAGTTTTGTCAGGAAGACACTACGCAGGGCACCTTGGTGGCCGCTCATGCCACCAAAGAAACCAGACAATGCGCCTCCCAGGGGCAAGTGCCGTTTGGAAACACTCCAATGTTTCAGGCGCGGCACCAGGTCGAACAACGCAAACAGGATGATCAGCCCCCCCAGGACCAGGCCGAGCACGGTGATCTGACCTGCATCATGGGTGGACAGGGTGCGCGTCGGGAGTCGGCCGAGGACCCAAGCGCCGGCCACGGCCGCTAGCAAGGCAGGGATGCCGAACCGGGCGACCACGGGCCAAGAAGCATCGCGCCACAACAGGGCCCCTTTCCAGGCATTGTTGGCCAGATGCACGACGGCGGTCGCGGCCACGGCGACCGGCAGGGGGAAGACCAAGGCGAACGCTGGAAGGAGCAGGGTGCCGAGGCCGAAGCCGGAGAACAGGGTCAGGAACGAAGCACCCAAGGCAACGGTCAGGACCAGAACGATCTCCCACACGGCCGCGCCACCTTCGCACCGGCATTAGGTCTCTTCTCTTGCGAAGCGCTACGAGACCTCGACCGTGCTGGGCGCCTTTTCGTAGTGGCCCTTCCACGCTTTCCCGGCGATCATTTCGAGCGTATCGCACAACAGATCGATGTCGCTTGCTTGCTGGTACACTCCGATGGTGGCGCGCGTTGCGCCTGGTAGATCGACCGCCTCGCCGCGCGACAAGGCGTCGGTCCAGTAGCTGGTGTCGCCGAGCTTGAGCAGCCGGTGCAGGAGTGGGTGCGCGCAGAAGCACCCATTGCGTGTCGCGATACCGGCTTCGTGGCTCAAGACCTGGCTGACCACGTCGTGGGGGACATCCGGAACCAAGAAGGAGAAGACGCCTGCCTTTTCGTCGGACGTCTTCGGGCCGAACAGGTCGATGCCGTGCTCTGCCGCAAGCGTCTCGAATCGCTTGAGGCCTCGGTCGGTCAATTCGACTTCATGCTCACGGACGTTCTCCATGCCAAGGTCGGAGAGGAACCGGGTCGCCGCCGCGAACGCGACCACTCCGGTGATGTTGGGGGTGCCGCCCATGTGGCGGTCCGGGCTCTTCGTGAACCAGGCCGATTCATCCGTCACCCAATCGACGGTGCCGCCACCTGGCATGTAAGGGGTGGCGGCGTCCATCAGGTCTCGGGGTCCGTACAGGAAACTGCTGCCAAACGGCGCGTACGCCTTGTGGCCTGCTGCTGCAAGGAAATCGATGTGCTCTGGGTGGTCGCGGGGGCGCACATCGATGACCTGATGCGCATAGAGCTGTGCGGCATCGACCAGGATCTTGGCGCCGTGCTCATGGGCCAGGCGGGCCATCTCGTAGATGGGTGGAAGGTACCCCGTGACGTTGCTGCAACCCGTGACTGCCACCAATTTGACGTCGTTGCCAGCCAACTTGGCTTCGAAATCGTCCATGATGACCCGGCCCTGGTCGTCTACGTCTGCGTGCAGCACATCGCCGCCTTTGCGATGGGGCAGATCGTTGCTGTGGTGCTCGGCCAACGTGGTGAGTGTGGCGCCGGGGGTCTCTTGCATGATGTGGGCGGCCAGGCTCAGCGCGTCCGTGGTGTTCTGGAGCATGACGAAGCAATCGTCGCCCGCCTCGAGGCCGGCGCGTGCGCCGATGAAATCCGCGAAGGTCTCACTGGCAGTGTCAAAGAGGTCCGAAGATTCGAGGCTCAAGTGGTGGTTGCCTCGGTGGATGTTGGCGTAGTGCTGGGTGTGGAGCTCGGTCACCGCATCCAAGACCGGCTGGGGGGCGTGGGTGCTGGCCCCATGGTCCATGAAGACAAGGGGTGTGGGGCCATGGATGCCATCGATGGTGCGCTGCAGGATGGGGAACCTGCTTCGCACGGTCTCGGTACTGAATGCCATGGTGCACGGACCGTTGCCCGATATATGGGGATGAGCCCGTCTTTTGAAGGGCTCCCAGGGGGACGGCCACGATCATGACGGCCAGGAGCACCCGGCCCATGGCGAAGCCATGAAAGAGGCCACCATGGTCGCCACCGCATGGAGACCGTCATCCAGGTCCGCGACATCCACAAGACCTACCGCGACGGCACCCACGCGGTACAAGGCCTGTCTTTTGATGTCAAGAAAGGAGAGATCTTCGGGCTCCTGGGCCCCAACGGCGCGGGCAAGACCACCCTCATGCAGATGCTCGGGACCCTTCAGCGGGCCAGCAAAGGGCATGCGACGGTCCTCGGCCTGGACATCGGCAAAGAGGCCCATCAGATCCGGCAGCGCATCGGGTTTGCCATGCAGGATGTGGGCATCGACGACCTGGCGACCGCGCGGGAGATGCTGATGTTCCACGCAAGGATCCACGGCATCTCCCGGTCCGAAGCCAAGCGTCGGGCGGTGGAACTTCTCGAGACGTTCGACCTGACGCGTCACGCCGATCGACGGGTCACCGCGTTCAGCGGGGGCATGCAGCGCAGGCTTGACCTGGCGGTCAGCATCATCCATGAACCCGACATGCTGTTTTTGGACGAGCCGACCACGGGGCTGGATCCGACCAGCCGGCAGGATCTTTGGCGCGTCCTTCGTCGACTGCGAAAGGACCACGGCCTGACCGTCATCATGAGCACCCACTACATGGAGGAAGCGGATGCCTTGTGTGATCGCATCGCCATCATCAACCAAGGCAAGATCGCCGCCATCGATACCCCTGGCGCCTTGCGCCGCAGCGTAGGGGCAGACCGCATCGACATCGGGCTGGCCGACGAGCCCCCGGAGAAGGCAAAAAAGGCCCTCGCTGCGCGCATGCCTGGCGCACCCCTTCGCTGGCACGATCGGCGACTGTCCCTGCGGGTCCGTGACGGTGCCGCGGCCCTTTTGCCCGTTCTGCGGCATGTCGATGGCGCCGGGCTTCGCGTGGCCTCCACCACGGTCCACACACCCACGCTCGATGACGCCTTCCTCAAGTACACAGGCCAACACTTGGAGGCCGGCGAATGATCTTCTGGCACCTGTACGCCCGCAATATGCGCCAGATGCCGCGCATCCCCGTGGTGCTCGTGTTCGGCATCATGATGCCAGTGATCCAGCTGCTCTTGTTCGGCAGCGTCTTCAGCAACACGCTGGACACGCCGGGCCACCCCTACCAAGGGGTCGCCAACAGCTACTACGAGTTCATCGCGCCGGCCATCATCTTGTTGACCGCCGTCCTTGGCATGGCCAATAGCAGCGCGGCTTTTATCGTGGACCTGCGGACCGGCTACTTTGACAAATTGCGGACCACGCCGGCCAGTCCAGGTGCGGTGATCTTTGCCCGCCTGCTGGCTGAGTGCACGCGCGTTGCAGGGCAAGCCGCCCTGATCCTGGGTCTTGCATTCCTTCTCGGTGCGCGCGTCGAGACCGGCGTCCTTGGTGCCTTGGCCATCTTGCTGATCGGCGTCGCCTTCGGATTGTTGACCACCGGCATGGCGGTGATGATCTTGGCCATGAAGACCCGAAGCGACCAGGCGACCCAGTCGGTCTTCCCGTTGTTCTTCGTGCTGCTGTTTCTCAGTGAGGCCTTCATGCCCGGGCCATTGCTTCCGGATTGGCTTCAATCGGTCGTCGACTACAACCCGGTGAACTACGTGATCGTGGGCCTGCGCGGTTTGATGTTCGAATCTTGGAGCGCCGCCGCACTCGACCTGGCCATCGGGCTCGGGTCCGCCGTGGTGATTGCCCTGCTGCTCATGATGATCAACATCCGTATCTACAGGCGTACGATCCTATCGTAAGCGAAAGGTCGCAGGGCCCAATCGGTCGATCAATGATCGTGGGATGCCCAGCGCCTTGGCCAGCTGTTCGATGCCCGCACGCCCGCGCCGCCAGCCGTCTGCCGCATGCCGCTGGTAATGGGTCTGCAACATCGTCACCCGTGCGTGAAGAGACATCTCGGCTGGTACCGCCGGCAAGGTGCTTCGGGTCAGTTCCTGGGCCCACTGATTCCACCATGGGATGGTGCCGGCGATCAGGGCACCAAGGATCAAGAAGGCCCTGTCGAGCGGCGGGTCCATGGTCAGCCCTTGCAGGATGGTCGCGCCGAGGGTCCCCCCGAAGAAGCCCAGCGTGATGAGTCGGAAAGGTCGGCGCAACCGGCCATCAATGTTGGCGCGCTGGATCCGGCTGACCGCCACGCCGAGGCCGACGGGCATGGCGAGGGTCGTGAGCGCGTTGCCTCCGCGCGCCAAGGCAGCAGGATCTCCGCCGAGGGGCTTCATGGCCCACGGCAGAAGGCCAAGGCCGATGCTCACCGTCATCAAAGCGGCCAACCCGCGCCGACGGGAGGCCCAGCCCACGATGGCCGTCAGGATGGAAAGGAAGATGATCACCTTGACCAAGTTGTACGCGACTTGGACATCCCATCCTGGCATCCGGCCCTCCAGCGCGTCCCAAACCAACGCGCCCGTGCGGAAAGCGCCTGCAAACGCGGGAAACGCCCAAGATGTGATCCCCGCCAGGGTCAAGCCGCTCTTGAGGACCAGGTCTGTGGTGCGGCGTGCACGGAAGAAGAACATGTGGCCCATGATGAAGTACGCCGCCGGCGCCAGGCCGATGACCACGTACAGGGGGCCGTCCCAGACAATGGATCGATCGACCGTGTATGCGACCTCAAGCAGGATCCATGTCGTCGCGATCAGCCACCACGCCCACGGCCTGCGCGCATCGATGAAGATCAAGCCGAAGAGCAGACCGCTCATGGCAGCACCGATGTGAAGATGGCCGACGAAAGCGGTCACCGGGTCGAGTGACCCGGCCCGGTCGTGTTCTAAGGAAAACGGCAAGGCCAGGTTGAGGGTGCCGCGCAGGACCAGGTAGATGGCCAGCCACCGAGCGGGCCGCCACGCTGGGGATCGCCAATAGATGCCCGCCGCGATGGCGTACATGAGGAGCCCCGCGAAGATACGTCCATCGAACCACCCGGCCTCCATGCTGCAAACGCATGGTCGGGTGGTCCCAAAAACTCACCGACGGTCGATCCGGGTCGGAAACGGGCCGATCCGCTCAATGAGCCATTCCGGGATGCCCAGGTTGCGTGCGGCCTGGCGCAGCCGGAGGGGGACTCCGGAGCCCCCGACCTTGGACCTGGCATAGTGGCCTTGGAAGATCTGGACGCGGCGATGCAATGACAACTCCCGGTTCAAGTACGGGAACATCGCCTGCGCCAGGCGGCGGCTCCACTTTGCCCACCATGGCACGGTGGCCATCATCAATGCCAGGGGTGCCAGCGCCCACCACGCGCCGACGAGGACCGCGGCGGCAAAGACCGCCGTCATGGCGGCCAACCCGATCCGCGCACCCCACATGATCGCTTGACGGGGACGGGCGTCGTCGCCAGGCACGATGAGGCGCATCGCAGCGACGGCCAAACCGATCGGCATGGCCAAGGTGGTCAAGGCGTTGGGTAGGTTCCCCCAGTCCAGGGTGTCGTCCCACAGCAGAAAGCCGCTTCCAGCGGTCCAAAGCAGGCCAGCCCACGCCACGAAGCCGGCAGTGGCACTGACCAGCAACGGCCACGCTCGCAGAGGGTGCTTGTTCACCCAGGCCGAGCTCAAACCGAGGATCACGCAAAGGGGCAGGATGCGGAGCAGCAACCACCAGGTGTAGATCGACGTGGGCCACGCATCGTTGAGGTTCACATAGTAGACGAGCCAACCGATGTCCGCCCCGCCCGCAAATGCCGGGAACGCCCAGCTCGTGATGGCCGCTGCCAACAACCCGCTTCGGGCCAACGGGTCGGTTTCATTGCGCGTCGCGGCAAGGAACAAGAGCCCCATCACGAAGTACCCGAACGAACCGAGCACGACGAACCCCGCAAGGGGCCCCCGGTAGAACAGATCCGAGTCCCACAGGAACATGGCCTCGAACACCAGCCATGCAGCCGCCGTGACGGCGGTGGCTCGCCGATGTCCTGTGAAGTAGGTCGCGAAGATGAGGCCGGCGAACATAGAGCCCAGGGTGAGGTGC
>JBFKXH010000012.1:0-15237 GCA_041638175.1 Thermoplasmatota archaeon | reverse complement strand
TCCATGGGCTTGAGGCCAAGCACCATGTCCAGTTCTTGGGGTGTGAGGAACGGCTTGTTGTAGCGTCCTTGGTCGTCGATCGGGACGCGGGGGCAAGCGACACCGACGAACGCGTCCAGGTGCCGGAAGTACAGGAGATCGCCCGGGCTGATCTGTTTGTTCTGGATGAGGTATCCGCGTTTTCCGGCGTCCCGTAGCTTCTTGAGGACGCGTTTGGCGGTCTCCATGCGCATCTGGCCGCCCTTGGTGGAGATGACGATGCCGAAGCTCTCGGCTTCCTTGGCGTTGGCCATCGCCGCATAGCGCTGCTTGAGGATCTTGTGTTTGGGCTCCGTGAAGGAGTGGATCGTGTTGGTGTATGGGCAGGCCCCGACGATCTTTTTCTCGGTCTCCAGCGCCAGGGCGAGCGGGTGGAAATCACCACTGCCGACGAACAGGAACTCGTCGACGTCCATGAGTTTCGTGGCGGCCATGACGTTGCATCCGAGCAATTGGCCCTGAAGCTTGGTGCGTTTGTCCCCGAAACCGATGACAGGCTCGAAGCCGTGGGTCCTGAGGATCTCGGCCGCCTCCTCCATCTTGTGGGTATGCTGGGCGGTGGTGCACAGGCCGATGCGCTTGCCCGAAAGCTCCTTGCAGGCCTCGGTCACGACCGGCTCGATGGTATGGGTGCTCCAGGCCTGGATGTAGTAGACATGGACGCCACCCAGTTCGGGGACGCTTGGCATGGCGCTGTGCCCAAAATGGATCAAGACGGGGATGTCCAGCTTGGACATCTCGTCATCGGCCAGATCGCAAGCCCCGTAACAGGGGTCGGCGGAGATGACCACTGGAACGCCGAGTTCCGCCTCGACGATGTCGGCGATCTCCGTCCCGTGGTCGCGCAATCCATCGGGGAACTGTACGCCGACCACCGTCAGGTCGGGGTGGTCTGCCTTGATCTGTGGCAGGACCTCCTCGAACGGGATGAGGTAGTTGTACAGTTCCATGGGTGCCCCTGACGGTGACGGTTTGTAAGTGTTGCTGGGCTATTCGTAACTCAGGGCTTCGACCGGGTTGACCTTGGTCGCCCGCCGGGCTGGAAGCCATCCAGCGATGATGCCGGTGGCGATCCCGAACAGCATACTGATGGCGACCCAGTCCCACGGGACCAGGAACGACACGTCCTCGCTGCCAAACAATCCTTCGACGAGCGCGTAGCCGCCGCCGAGTCCGAGGGCCAATCCGACGATGGAGCCGATGAGGCCGATCAGCCCCGCTTCTAGCAAAAAGAGCCACAGAATGTTCCGTTCGGTGCCACCGATCGCTTTCATCACGCCGATCTCTCGGGTCCGTTCTGTGACGCTGATGAGCATGATGGTCCCGATCATGATGCCCCCTACCGCGAGCGAAGTGGCGGCGATCGCCGCGATGAAGATGGTGACCTGGTCGAACGCGCCGCTGATCTGGTCCGTGATGTCACTGGCCGTGGCGACGAGGATCACCAGGCCTTCCAGATCCTCCAGAAGTGCCTGGGCATCGGATGCGTCGTCCATGTACGCCCTGACCTCGTCGCGTACGCCGTTGACGTTGCTACCCCGTTCGGCGACCACGGTGAATCCGTTGAAGACGCGCACCACGTCGCCTGTGGAGGGGCTCCGTAGGGCCGTCGTGTAGAACGGGTCGATCGGCACGAAGGCCTGCGCGTTGAGGCTTCCGAACAGACTGTCCTCCTTGGCCAAGACCCCGGAGATCGTGACGTTCTGGTGGGTCCCATCCGGGTATCTGATCGTGACATTGTCTCCTGCTTGCAGGGTCGGCTCTCGGCTGCCCGAGACACCGCTGAGCGCCTGCGCCACGCTGTAGCCCAGCACGATGTGTTCTTCCCCGTCCGAAAATGGGCCACCGCTGAGGTAGCCCTCTCGGTGGCGTACTTCATCGGCGTCGGCCGTGGTGGCGGACAAGGTACGAAACGGCCGTTCCAACGTGCCGGCGCCCAGTCCGGTGACCACCACTTCGCCGGATGCCACGACCCGCTCGACGCCTTGCAAGGCAAGGAGGTTCTGGCGGTCCACTTCGGTGAAGACCAGGCCGAATTGGCCGGCGTCGGGGGGTCCCTGGGCCACGTCCTCCTGGCTTGCGGTGACGAAGATGCTTCGATCGTCGATGTCGTCGAACTGGCTCGTGATGCTCTCTTCGAAGGCTGCGCCGAGGCTGACCACGGCGATCACCGACCCCACGCCGATGACGACGCCGAGGATGGTCAGCAGACTGCGCAGTTTCCGGTTCCACAGGCTGGTCGCGGCCATGCGCCAGGCTTCACCGCCGCGCATCGAGCCTCCGATCATCGATGATCCTGCCGTCCCGGAACGTCACGACCCGCTGGCCGTACGATGCCATCTCCTTGTCGTGGGTGACCTGGACGATGGTCTTTCCGGCCTTATGGAGCCGCTCGAACAGGCGCATGACCTCAGCACTAGAGCGAGAGTCCAGGTTCCCGGTGGGCTCATCGGCCAGGATGATGGGTGGATTGAGGGCCAAGGCCCGCGCGATGGCGACACGTTGCTTCTGGCCCCCCGAAAGTTCGCTGGGGCGGTTCTTGAGCTTGTCCCCGAGGCCGACATGGTCGAGGATCTTGATGGCGCGTGCCTTTCGTTTCTTGTGGGGGAACCCGGCCAGGGTCATGGGGAGCGTGACGTTCTGCAGAGCGGTCCCACGCGGGATGAGGTGGAATGCCTGGAACACGAAACCGAGTTGTTCACGGCGCACCATCGCCTGCTGCCGTTTGCTCATTTGGCTGGCGGTCGAACCCATGACTCGTGTCGCGCCAGCGGTGGGCGTATCGAGCAGTCCCAGCAGGTGCATGAGCGTGCTCTTGCCACTACCGCTGGCGCCCATGATGCTGATGAACTCACCCTGTGGGATGTCCAGATCGACCCCGGCCAGTGCGTCGACGGCGCTGTCGCCTTTTCCGTAGCGTTTGCGCAGTCCGCGGCATTGGAGCGCCTGCACCGCTTCTGATGGGGCCCACGTTGTATAAAATAGGCCAACAAAATCCGCCGTGCGATCGTGCGTTGCCTACTCGACGACGTTGACCTGGCCGTCGACCAGTTCGACGCTTCGCATCGCCTCGATCGGCACCCCGTGGCGGTCCCGCAATGCTTGCAGGTGGCCTCCCTTTTCGATGAAGGTCAGGACGCCTTGGACCTGCACGTCCATGCTGGCCAAGGTGCCCAGCAAGGCGTCGATGGTGCCGCCCGTAGAGATCACATCGTCCACCAACACGACGCGGTCGCCAGCGCGCAGGCCGTTGATGTACAGGCAGCTTTGGCCGTATCCCGTTTCGCAGTAGGCGAGGCGCTCGCCTTCCAGGCCGTATTCTCGCTTGCGGATGACCAAGTAGGGAAGCCCGGTCTTCATGCTCGTTGCGGCGGCAAGCGGCAGGGCCATGGCCTCGGGGGCCAACAGGACCGTCGCTCCCTTGATGCATGTCTGGCCGGCGCTCCATTCCGCCCATTGGATCAAGAGGTCTGGATGGGCCCGTGGCACGCCGTCGGCCAAGGGGTGGATCAAGTATGCGTAGCCGTCTTTGTCGATGACCGGACTATTTCGCAGGCTCGCATCGATGTCGGTCATAGGATCTCCAAGAAGCGCTCGACCGTGGCTTGCGTGATGTGGGGGCCGACCACGATGCGCAGGCCGCCGAGGCGCGGCACCACGTTGAGGCGGAACCCAAGATCGGCCAGGGCCTCTTGCAGGCTGACCGGGTCATCGGCGCGGAATGTGACCACGTTGAGTTGGGGTGCGTGTACCAGGGCCAAGCCCGCTTCTTCGATGCCTTTGGCAAGCCGCAATGTATTGGCCAAGCAGCGATCGGTCGCCTGGCGATAGCCATCCCACCCCAGGGACCGATGTACGGCCCACACGGCCGCTGCCGCGGCGCCGGGCCGGGTGCCCATCAGGGTGCTCTGCGTTTCGGTGCTGACGTAGCTGGTCTCGACGGAGATGGCGTCCCAATGGCGCCCGTCCTTCAGGACGAGGGCGCCGGCGGGGACCGGGGCTTGCCCCATCTTGTGGGGGTCCATGCCGATGCTGGTGACGCCATCGACGCGCAGGTCCCAGTCGGTCTCTTGGACAAAGGGGAGCACATAGCCACCGAACGCGGCGTCGACGTGGCACATGGCATCCATCTCACGGGCGGTCTTTGCGATCGCCGCGATGTCGTCCACCAATCCAAGCTCCGTGCTCCCGGCGATGCCGACGAGGAGGGCCGCATCGTCGACGGCCATGGCGCCTGGGTCGCTTCGGTGGTCCTTGGCGGGGGTGACGATTAGTTCCATGCCGAGCATCCGTGCGGCCTTTTCGAAGCTGAAGTGAGCGGCCTCCGAGACCACGATCTTGTCACGCTCGGTCACCTCGCGCGCGATGTAGCACGCCAGCAGGTTGGCTTCGGTGCCACCCGTCAGCAGGCGTGCGCTCGCGGCCGGTCCGCCGTGGACGAGCTGGACGAAATCCTCGAGGACCTGTTGCTCTAGGCCCGCGGCGCCGGGGAAATGGTCCGGGTCGCCGAGGTTGGTCGGCAGGAATGCCTCGTAGGCGGCCAGGCCCGCCTCATGGGGCTGGGTGCACATGCTGCCAAGGATCTCTCCGGTCGCAAACGAGTGGTCTTTGCGGGCGGCAGCCTGCAGGCCCTGCCGGACCTTGCTGGCATGCCAACCTGCCGTCTCCACAAAGGGTCCAGGGCTTGAGAAATAAAAGACGCGCCCTGTAGTTTCACCAATCTCTGTACCAGGTCCTTGATACAGGGCCGGAGTCTGTCTGCCCATGGCCAATCTCCTTGCAAGCCTTCACGCCCTCGGCATTGTCGAACGCACGGGCCTGAGACTCCGTGTCACGCCTCGGTTCTTGGCCCACGCGGAGGGTACGGCGGGGCGGTTGCACCTCCTGGGCCAACCCCAAAGAGCGCTGGATGTGGCCCTAGCGTCGTGGGGTCCGGTCCCCGAAGGTGCTGCGACGGTGGTCGCCGACCTGATGGACCGCCACGACCAGTGGGGGATGGTCCATCCGGTGTTCCCGCCGTGCGTGGCGGCGGTGTAGTCCGGGCCGCGATCGGCCGGCTACAAGACGGGCATGCCGTCACAAAGCGCCGTTGGCAGGACTCGAACCTGCGACCCTCGGATTAACAGTCCGATGCTCCACCACTAAGCTACAACGGCAATGGGTCGTCCCCTGCATTCGCCGGGGGCATTCGCGGCCGACTTGGGGTCCCCACATAACCGTTGCTACCCGCGACCTCAGTCCAAAACGGTTTCAATGGCGGCGTGAGTCCGAAGCCGATGGCAGGTCGGGGAGCCTTCAACAGCCGCATCGGTTTCATCATGGCAGCCGTGGGCAGTGCGGTCGGTCTGGGCAACCTGTGGCGATTCCCACAATTGGTCAGCGTCAACGGTGGATTCGCCTTCGTGTTCCTCTACCTGATCCTCCTGTTCGTGATCGGGCTGCCGGCCTTGATGGCCGAACTGAGCATCGGTCGAGCCCGCAGCCGTAACGCCGTGGAAGCGTTCGGACCCGATCGGGCCGGCCGCACGTACCACTGGATCGGGTACATTTTCCTCGGGACCGCCGTCCTGCTTCTCAGTTACTACTCGGTCATCGCCGGCCACGCCATGCGATACATGGTGGAGGCGTTCACCGCGCCCTACTTCGACGACCCGGCTGGCTACTATCCTTCGATCGCATCTTCGCCGATGGCCATCCTGTTCCACGCTCTGTTCATGGCGATCACCATCGCCATCCTGATCCGCGGGGTCAGCAAGGGCATCGAGAAGGCCAACATGATCATGATGCCCATCCTGTTTGCGAGCGTCATCCTGATCACAGTCTACGGCCTGAGCCAACCAGGTGCCATGGATGGGGTCCGATTCTACGTGGACCCGGATTTCGCCGCGCTGACACCCGGCGGGTTCAGCGAGACGGCTCGATTGTGGAGCGACGCAGCGGGCCAGACCTTCTTCAGTATCGGACTCGGTCTGGGCACCATGCTCACCTACAGCAGCTACATGGACCGCAAGGCGGACCTACAGAGCACAGGCATGACCATCGGTTTTGCCGACACTGGCGTCGCGGTCCTTGCCGGGTTCATGGTGTTCCCTCTGCTGTTCGGCGTCGGCCTTGGGGGACTTGCTGGTGAAGGCAACGGCTTGTTCGTCGCTCTCCCCGCAGCGTTCGGGGCCATCGGTGGCACCCTTGGAGGTGTCTTTGCGGGCGTATTCTTCCTGCTGTTGGTCTTCGCGGCGCTTAGCAGCGCGCTCAGCCTTCTGGAGGTACCAGTCAGCTACGTCGTCGACCGGTTCGGGTACAGCCGGACCCGCGCGGTCCTTCTCATGGGGTTGCCTGTCTACGTGCTGGGGATCCCAGCGGCCATTTGGGGAGACTGGATGGGCTTCGCCGACGGCATGGTCACGCCGCTTCTGCTGCTTGGCGGCTTGCTGCTGACTTTGTACCTTGGATGGGTCCAACCGCATCTGCTCGACGAGATGGGCGTGGGCGCCAAGCGGGACTGGAGCCCCATGTGGAAAGGAATCATCCGCTACCCGTTGCCCGTCATCTTAGGTGGACTGTTCCTCCTCGCCCTGGCTTCCTTCTTCGGCATCTAAGCAGGCGTACCCAAGCGGCCAAAGGGACCCGACTTAAGATCGGGGGCTACGTGCTTCGTCGGTTCAAATCCGACCGCCTGCATCTGTGCGCGCGGGGCAGGAAGTTAAGGCACGCCGGCGTCATGCCCATGCATGTTCGGCGAAGCTTTTGCGGACTGTCGTACCCAATTCCATTGGCTGGCCCAATTGCCGAGCGCCGCCGGCAAGCTGCACGGTGCCCCGCATCCGTTGTGGCATCAGGTGGCGCTTCGCTGGGATGATGGCCACGACGCCCTGATGAGTTGTGACCTTGGCGGTGTCCGGGCCGGTCTTCGCTTCGATGGTTGCCTGCTGGTCGGCGACGATGCCTGGTCGGCAGAGGGTCGGACCTTGGAAGATGCAAAGACCTGGATGGAGCATGCCCTTGCACGCCATGGTCTCGAAGGGCCCTTGGCTCTGCGCGACGCAGAGACCATGCCCGCCCATGCGGTCGTCGAGGGGGCACCGTTCGACTGGGATGTGCAGGTCGCCAACACCCTGCGCGACCTCTACCACCACGCCCACGAGGCGCTCGAAGCGTGGCGGGCAAAGATCGGGTCAGGTCCCGTGCTGATCTGGGCCCACCACTTCGACATCGCCACGCTCCAGGTCTTGCAACAAGGTGAACGAGATGACCTGGAGGACGCGATCACGGTGGGATACGGCATGAGCCCCGGGGATGGAGCCAACCCCGAGCCCTACGGCTACGTCAATTTCTGGCCGACGCTGGAGTCGCCTGAATTGCCCCCGCTGCCCGTGGGTCGATGGAACACAAAGGGGTGGCTCGGCACCGTGCTTGATGCCGCCGACAACGATGGCCGCGACACGCTCTGGGCCTGGTTGGAGGCCAGTCGCTCAGCCGCTGAATCTTTGCTGTTGGCACCACAGGTTTGAAACCAAGAGCTCCCCGTCGTCGCTCCGTGTTCTGGGCCTGGCTGCACCGCTTCAAGACCGATTGGCGCATCTTGGCGCCGGTCCTCTTGGTCTGCGCCGGCGGCATGGCCTTCGGTTGGTACTATTACTGGCAGGTCGGCCAGTTCGACACCAGCAGCCATCGCTTCGTCGCCTACGGGTGGTGGCCACTTGTCAGTGACAGCCCCAATGCAGTGGCTCTCTGGGTGGCGGCGGTCCTTATCCATAAGATCTGGGACAAGCGATGGTGGCTCTTGGACAGCCTGGCCTTCACGCTCAATCTATACGTCGGCCTGTGGACGACATTCGTGTTCCTGCGCTACCCGGAGACCATGCGTACGTGGGATTGGGCCGCCGTGCCGGACAACATGAACCCTGTGCTGTTCGTCAGCCACATGGGCATGCCTTTGCTGAGCCTCGTGTTGGTGCACGATCTTCGACGGGACCAACCCCGAGGGGCCATGATGGCCGCCGTCCTGGCGTTCCTGGCTGCCTTCCTGTTCGTCGATTACTGGGGTCCACATATCCATCCGGCGCCTTTCCTGCACGAATTCAGCCATGGCGACGGGTCGTTGCACCTGTGGGCGCCGTGGTTGATGGTGTTCACTGCGCTGGCGTGGCTTTGGGTGGTATGGCCCAGGTCCGAGCGATCAACGTCGAGCCGATGAGCAGCAGGACGGCCCCTGCGGTCTCCTGGATCAGGTGGAATGGGTAGGCCAGGAGTACCCCGCCCAGGGCGAACGTCGCGGCCGCCACGGGCCACGCGCGAAGGACCCACCCCCACAGCGCCGTGCCAAGCACCCACGCCACGCTGGCGAAGAGGATCCAGACTTGGAAGGTCCGATGCTCGGCCATGCGTTGGACCGCATCCAAGGAGCCCGCTTCGATGGCAGCCGGCCAACCGATCACCATGACGCCGAAGACGGGCAAGAAGACCGCGATGCTGGTCACGAGCAAGAAGGTGGCCCACTGGGCAAGGCGCGCCTCCACGTGCCCTCGGGTCAACGCATACAACGCCAGCGTACCGAACAACATCCAGACGCCACCGTTCAGGTTCGCAGAGCCCCACGCTTCGTAGGCACTGGAGGTGACCCACGATCCGAATCCAGGATCCGAGGGGTTGTGCCATTCGCCACGGGGCCACGTGGTCGCAGCGATGGCCAAGGCGCCAAGGGGCAGGCCGAGGAGCACAAGTCGCTGGGGTCGCATGGCCGGCCATCGGCGTCTTGCCTTACAAACCGTGAGCCTGCAAGAACCGGCGCGCCACTTGGGCCGCATCCTTCGTGACCGCCGCTTCGATGGGCAAGAAGGAACGGTAGGGTTGCTGGGCGTACCGGAAGTCCATCAGCACCACTGCGCATCGGTCGGCGCCACTGCGGATCCCACGGCCCATGGCCTGCAAGGTCTTGTTCATGGCGGGCACGATGTAGGCGTACAAGCGCCCCTTGCCAGGAAATCGTTGCTCGAAATAGCCGATGGTCGCATCCACTTCCAGGTCGGGCGGAGGCAAGGGAAGTCCAGCGACGCAGACCGCCGACAGGAGATTGTCCGGGAAATCGACCCCCTCGCTGAAGGAGCCGCCCAGAACGCCCATCAGCAAGCCGCCTTGATCCTTTTTGGCGGCGCGCATGCGATCCAGCACCTCGTCTCGGTCCTGCTTGCTCATACCCTGGATCTCTTCGATCAGCTCTTTTTCCACGCGGAACGGGTCCAAGGCGATCTTGATCTCACGAAGCAGGTCGTAACTCGGGGCGAACACCGCCACATTGCCCGAGGTCGCTTCGCAGATGTCCGCGACGGTTTTGGCCATCTTCTGCCACATGTCGGCGGAGCGGTCTTTGTAGCGCGTGCTCAAGCCCGTATCCACCAACGTCATGCGGTTCTCGGGAGGGAACGGGTTGGCATAGGTCCGGACCTGGGTCCGCGCGGGGTCCAGGCCCAACACGTCTCGCAAAGTCTCAGGCGGTCGCAGGGTGCCGCTCATCAAGATGCTGGCGTGGACCGACTCGAAGACGCGTCGGGCGGCCACGCTCGGATCCAGCAACCGCAGGTGCAAGGCGATACCGTCGTCATCAACCTGGATGAACCGGAGCGCCCCCATGCGGAATCGCCCCCAATCATCGAGGGTCTCCAGCAAGGTTTCGCTGTACACCTGCTGGTCGGTCCCCTTGCGGGCCTTGGTGATCAACGGGCCCAGGTCGTCGATGAGATCCTGAAGGGTGCGGGTCAGGCCGAGCGTGCCACCGCTGCGGGCCTGTGTGAACGCTTCATGAAGGTCGTCGATCTCCAAACGTAGCACATCGGCTTCCTTGCCGAGTCGGCTCGCTTCCATGGCGCCGTCCCGTTGGCCGCGGTCCACCAGCGCTGCCAGTGCCTTGCGCATGGCTTCCATGTCCTGGACGATGTCGCCGAAGCGGTGCTTTCGGGCCTCTTGTGCCACTTGTTCGATCAAGAACGGCGTGATCCGGTGCGTATGGTTCTGGCGGATGCGGTCGGGCAGGTTGTGCGCTTCGTCGACCACCAGGATAAGATTCTGCAGATCGAGCCCCAATTTTTCCAGGCTGCGGTCGCGGATGTCACTGAAGATATGGTTGTAGTCTGCCACCACCACCTGCGCGTGGGTGCTGGCGGTCGTGGCCACGAGGTGCGGGCACAAGCCCGCCTCCTTGGAGGCCTGCATCAGCTCCTCGACGTGGAACACCCCCGCCTGCAATCGGCGCAGCGTACCCTCATCCACATCACCAAGGAACTTGCACGACTTGTTCCGGGTCTCGTAAGCACAAAAATCGGGGAATCGCCCCGGGTGCATGTCCACGGCCTCCTCACGAAGGCACATGTCGCGCTTGGAGACCAGATCGACCAACGTGAAGCGGGCGCCTCGTAGGGTCTGGATATTCCGCAGCGTGTCCACGGCGATGCGGTGCTGGCTTTGCCGGCTGGTCAGAAACAGCACCGTTCGCTGCGTCTCGATCGCATGCTGCAAGGTAGGCGCCAGGCTGGCCGCCGTCTTCCCGATGCCCGTCGGGGCCTCGGCGACCAAGTGGCCGCCGCGCTGGAGATTCATGGTCACATCGCGCGCGAACCGCTTCTGGCCCTCGCGGATCGATTCAAACGGGAACAAACCCAGCTGGGGGTGGGGCGCACCGCCGTCCGTCGCGTGCCAATCGCTCTTCTTGGGCGCCAACGGCGGTTCGTATTGGGACTCTTGGCGCCGTGTCGCCCCAAGGGCCATCTGGCCCTGGCCCAGCCGGATGGTCTTGCCCTTGGCCATGACCGTCCGGGCCCGCCCTGCATCACTGCAACGCAAGCACTCCATGATCCCGTTCCGGGGTCGCATGAGGCCCTTGCAGCGGGGGCAGAACGTCGCCAACATACCGCCGAGCCCCGGGCGCCATTAGAAGGGAATGGTCAGGGAGACGGCCTTGAAAGCATCAGCCGCGGGCCGGCACGGGCTCCACGATGAGCCTGGGGCCGGCGACCATGCGTCCGACTGCGCCCTTGGCGATCTCGGGGGTCTCATGGGTGGCGTCCGGTTCATCGCATGTGCCCGTGCAGATGTCCACCAGCGCCAACCAGATCTCGCCGGTCATGGGGTCCATTTCGATGTCGAGGAAGTCGTAGAATCCGCCACCGTTGTCCCCTTCATCCTGGGCTCGGCAGCGGTCATGGCAGTCACCTCGCTTGAGCGGCTCGGCGGGGTCGTTGACGGTGGTATGGGCAAACAGCGGCGCCTCGCCATCGGCGTTGACACTGAAACCCACGTAGGCGTTCCAGGTCGCGTTGAGGATGCGTTCATCTTCTCGTGCCTTGGGGCCGCCTTCGACCTCGCTGCCGATGTACATGAAGGCGATGCGGCCGCTGTCGCCAGCCACGATCCCGGGGAGCAACGCCACGCTCACACCGGGGGCGGTCACGTTGATGGGGGTCTCCCAGGAGCGGCCTTGGTCGCGGCTGATGCTGAGGTACGCTGCGCGGCCCTCGCCGCCGATCCAGAAGGCGTAGGCGGTGCCATCGGCGTCCGCGGCCACCATGACGTCGTGGACGCCAGGGTCTGTGAAGTAACGCTCATCGGTCGTGATGGGCGTCCTCTCGAAGGTCAGGCCGCCGTCGTAGCTGGTGGCCATGTACGGCTGACCGCACCAGGATCGGGGCACGTAGACCGTGCCGTCCGCCCAGGACACGTGGCCGTGGCTGGTAAAGCCGCTGCAGACCCGTGGGAACGGAGACTCGGTGCTGCTGGGGCGCACGCCTTCGTAGATCAGGCCGGTTTCGCCCCACGTGAGCCCCCCGTCCGGGCTGTAGGCGCACTTGGCCTGCACGACCTGGTTGTTACACAGGTACAGCATGTTCGGGTACAGCGCCGTGTTGGTGAAGGGCGTGGCAGGACCGGCAAACAGGGTCGGGTGGTCCGCGACCGGGAGTGGGCAGGCCAGGTCACGCGTGATCCAGGTCTCGCCGTCATCATCAGACCAGCTGACCTTGTTGCAGGTGACATGGGGTCCCATGTCCATCGCAAAAACGCGGCCGGTGGTCGGGTCCACGTACACGTAGGGGTCGCCGGTGGTCGGGTGGGTCTTGACGCCCGCCATCTGCGGGCTCTTGTCTTCCCAGGTCTCGCCGCCGTCTTGGCTGCGGTAGAAGACCGTGCTTGGGAGGCGCGTCATGCCGGCGACCTGCACGTCGAAGTCGATGCTCGCATACCAGACGCTGCCCGTTCGGGTCACGCCCACGGTCGGCTCGCCGCTGGTGCGGTCCGTGACCGTGATCAATTCCATGATGGGTGGATCCTCAGACCATCCGTCGCTCACGACCTCGCCCAGTGCATTGGTCAAAAGGACCCCGGAGGGAGCAACCGGGAGGTCGACAGGTGCAGCGGGCTGGTCGTCCGATGAGTCGGCGCAGCCCGCCAACGTCATGGTCAGCAGTGCCAGGGCAATGAGGCGCATGGGCGCCTGGAGTCGCCTTTCGTCTTAGGGCTTCTGTCCGGACAATTGCGAAGCCACCTGCTTCAGCAATGCTTCCTTGGAACCAGCCTTGGGTACGGTCACGCAACCCACGACCTTGTGGGGCGCCGACGGGTGCCGGGCGTCCTCGAGGAGCTCCGGGTTGAGGCCCGCTTTCCGGGCAGCCGACTCGACCCACTTGGCATCGGGCTTTTCCACGGCCATGTCGCTTGGCACGCGGCGCCCGGCCTTGCGGCTGCGCTTTGCATCAAAATAGTGTGGCCACAGGACCACGAGTCCTGCGTCGCGCGAAGGCATTACTCGACGAGCACGCCGTTCAGGGCGCCGTGCTGGCCGGGGCGGCTCGTCACGCGGGCCTTGCCGGCGGAGGTGTCCACGATCGCACCCTTGGTGACGATGTTGCGGCGCACGTAGTGGATGTTGGCCGCGTTCTCGGTGACATTGGTCAAGGAGGCAGCCGTCGTCTTGCCGGACTTGGGGTCCGTGACGTTGATCTTGTCGGTGCGCAGGAGCTTGACCTTCTGGTTGGCGCCCTTGGTGCGGACCATCTTCTGGGAGTGGTCTCCGACGAGGGTGCTGATGCGCTCGCGAGCGATCTCGTAGCGGCGCTTCTTCTGCGCCCGGATCAAGCGGCCACCGGTAGGTTTGCGACGGGAGTTGCCTTGCCAAAGTGCCATGGGTCAGTCTCCTAAGACAATGGCCGCCGACAAGGGGGTCCTATATGAACGTGTCGGGCAGGTCTCTCAGGAGACCGGCGGGCGCGGATCATGCTCGGCGCCGCAACGACAGAGCGATCAGCATGGCCACGAGCAGCAGACCGACGCCCGGGGATTCCTCAGAGGGCTCGTCACGTACCGAGCCGGCATGGTCATCGCCACCATCGCGCATTCCCACCACGGCTCCATCACTGGAATCGGCGTAGGCAGAACCAGGGGGGGCAGGCGCGGCAGCGCCGGCGGTTTCCCCTGAGGAGCCGGAGGGCCGCTGGCTTGCTTGATGGTCCTGCGGTTCGACGCTCAAGCACACGCCGCGCTCGTGGTCGCCCACCTCGCGAATGATCTGATCCGTGCTCGGTTCGATGCGTTGCCCCTGGAAATCGCTCTGGACGATGCGCACCAACAGGTCATCCAGGTGGGTGACCACGTAACACGGGATGCTCGGTTCAGCATGGGGATTGCCGATGCCGGAATCGTCCGTCAAGAACGCATAGCGGCCTTGTGTCATGACCGCCGCTGCGCGCATCAGGTATTCGGCCTCGTCGGCGACGCCGCTTCCGGCGACCCCATGGATGTGGATGCCCGCACTGCGGGCCTGCTTGGCCGCATCCAGGAACGCATCGTACTTGTCCCCATGGGGCGGCGCATCGGCGACCAGGAACAGCAATTTGACCGCCTCGCTTCGCCACTGGGCGTCCGCGCCGGCCTGCAGGGCTTCGTCCATCGCTTCGGGGTAATCTCCGCCGCCGGCGGCCCGCTGATCGGCCAGCCAGCCGCGCATCTCTCGCACGTCCTTCGTGAACCCCAGGTCGCGTACCACGTAATCGTCCCCGTGATCCCGGTACACGATGAGGCCGAGCTGCAGGTCGGTCTGGAAGCCGTGGATCCGCTCCACGATGCCCTCCAGTTCGTCGGTGATGTAGTCGAGCTCGTCGCTCATGGAGCCTGTCGTGTCGATGACGAACAGTACGTCCAGCGCGGACGGTGGCATGGGTGCCGCGTCCAGCACAAGGGTGATGCTCTGGTCGCCGCCGACGGTGACGTATTCACTGGCGATGGCGGCACCTTGGCTGGCCGTGACCAGCACCTCGCCGGTCAGCCCGTCGATCTGGGGAAGCAAGCGAAGCACGCCGTCCGCACCGGTGGTGAACAACCGATCCGGGATCGGGTTCCCCACGCCCACTTGGACGAGGGGCAGCGGAACCCCTGTGGTGTTCTCGACGCGCACCGTGATGCGATCCTGCATGCCGAGGCTCGGCATGGCTTGGTCCTTGCCAAGCCGGTCCAGGTAATCCTGGTAATGGTCCCAGTTCAGATGGTCGTCCACGTCACCTGCGGTCAATTGTGCGGCGGCGCCGGAGACCAGCAGCACCACGAACCATGCCATGCGCATACCGGGTCATGGGTCGCGCTCGGACTTCAAGGCGCGGCGGTGGTCGGGGAATTTCCGAACGCCCCGACCCTACCCCTTTAACCGTCCCGGTCTTCGCGCGAAATGGGAACATGAAGGCGCACGTCACCGTCCACCTCAAGCCCGGCATCTCCGACCCGGAGGGCCAGAACACCACCAAGGCGCTCCACCTGCTCGGCTTCGACGTCGGCGAGGTCCACACCACCAAGATCTGGGAGATCGAACTCGGCGACGTGGCCGAGGCCGAAGCCCGTGAACAAGTGGACAAGATGTGCCGCCGCCTGCTGACCAACCCCGTGATCCACGACTACACGGTCGAGATCCACGAATGACGGCGCCCGCCAACAAGAAACGGACGCACAATGACGCCGCGCGGGACGCTGCGCGCAAGATCCCGGACCGCGCGACCAAGCGCACCGGGCAACGACTTCGACGCAGCCCCTACGCTGCCAAGCTTCGAAAGGCCAGGGAGAAACACACGTGAAATCCAAGGTCAAGCGCCGCCAAGAGGAGAACCACAAGAAGCTCCAGAAGGCGGACAAGGCCAAGAAGCACCCCAACAAGCACGCTACCGGCAGGTT
>JBFKXH010000011.1:0-15521 GCA_041638175.1 Thermoplasmatota archaeon | reverse complement strand
TGGAGACCACATGGGAGACCGATGCAGAAAACGTGACGGTCACGGTACAGGGGGAACTCAACGGCGAATACGACATCTCCTTGCGGCCCAGCGAGGGGCCCTCCATTCGATTCTCGGGCAGCGCGTGGAACCTGAGTCAGAACGGCTACGGCTCGCCGTCAGAGGTCAATGATACCTTCCGCTTCGAGGCGGGCTTTGACAGCGAATTTGCCATCCAGATCGATGTGCGTGGAGCGCAAGGCAAGCTGCGCTTCGAGTTCCTCCCCGAAACGGAGGTGCCGTTGAACATCACCGATACGGTTCCGGAAGTCACACACAACGAGCCAGACCCCGACGATGGATTCTGGGGCACCGACGGCATGACCGTGCCCGCGGGCCCCAAAAAGGATTCTCCAGTGCCCATGTGGCCGCTCATCGTGGCCCTGGCCTTGATGCGCAGGCGCTAAACCGTCGCATGCGGTGGCCAGATTCGTGCCAGATCCCGCCCCCGTGCCCATGAAGCAGTCCGCCACTACCATGAGTCGGCTGCTACAGCCGGATGAAGCCAACGTCTACGGCAACGTCCACGGGGGCGTCATCCTGCGCTACATCGACGAGACGGCCGCCGTGGCGGCGTGGCGCCACGCCCGGGTCCCGAAGGTAGTGACAGCCAGCTTTGAACGCATGTCATTCAAGGAGCCGGTCTTCGTGGGGGATCTTCTTCATATCCATGCCACGGTGCGCCACACGGGGCGTTCGAGCATGATCATCGGCTGCCGGGTCGAAGCGGAAGAGCCGAGCACGGGGCATCTTCGCCACGTGGCCAGCGCGCACGTCACGTTCGTCGCCTTGGACAAATCCGGCAAGCCGACGCCATGTCCACCGGTCATCGCCGAGACGCCCGAAGAGGAAGAGAAAATGGCCCGTGCCAAGCGGATCCACGAGGCCATCAAGGCTGCGCTCAAAGACCCCGGGACGCCGTAGGCCAACACTTTTTCGGCCGAGGCCCTCGCGGGCGCATGGACGACCTCGGGACCATGGCAGGCCCAGAGACACGAACCGAATCTGACTCGATGGGGGACATGGAGGTGCCGATCGATGCCAAGTGGGGGGCCAGCACCCAGCGGGCCGTCCTGAATTTCCCGGTCAGCGGCATGCGCATGCCTGCGTCGTTCGTTCGAAGCTTGGGTCTGGTCAAGTGGGCTTGCGCCCAGGCCAACAAGGATCTGGGGACCCTCGACGCCGACATGGCGGACGCGATTTCCGAGGCCGCCTTTGCAATCTATGAGGGAGACCATGCCGACCAATTCCCGGTCGATGTGTTCCAGACCGGCAGTGGCACGAGCAGCAACATGAACGCCAATGAGGTCATCGCGACCCTCGCCAGCGGGACCCTCGGCTCGCACGTGCACCCCAATGATCATGTCAACCAGGGGCAATCGAGCAACGACATCATTCCGACCACCATGCACGTGAGCGCGGCCATGGAGGTCAAGTACACGCTGACCCCTGCCTTGGAGGCATTGCACGAAGCGCTGAGCACCAAGGCGACCGCCTTCGATGATGTGGTCAAGATCGGACGCACGCACCTGATGGATGCGGTGCCCATCCGCCTTGGTCAGGAATTCGGCGGGTACGCCCGGCAAGTGGCCCTGGGGATCAAACGCCTAGAGCAGGCCCTCGAGGGTCTGATGGAGCTGGCGCAGGGCGGCAGCGCCGTCGGCACCGGCCTCAATGCCCACCCCGAATTCGGCGCCAAGGTGGCTGAGTACCTCTACCAGGCCACGAACCTGCCGTTCGAGGAAGCCCAAGACCATTTCGAAGCGCAAGGTGCCCGGGATGCCTATGTCTTCTTGGCCGGCGCGCTCGACACGGTCGCTGCGAGTCTGATGAAGATCGCCAACGACATCCGCTTGATGGGCAGTGGCCCCGCGTGTGGGCTCGGGGAGCTTCAGCTGCCCAGCATCCAACCGGGCAGCAGCATCATGCCGGGCAAGGTCAACCCGGTCATCTGCGAAGCCGTGGTCCAAGCCGGCGCCCACGTGAGCGGCAACTGCCAAGCCATCCGCATCGGCGGCCAATGGGGACAACTCGACCTCAACGTCATGTGCCCCATGATGGCCCACAATGCGCTCGAAGCCGTCCACATCTTGGCCAACGTCAGCACCGTCTTCGTGGACAAGCTCCTCGACGGATTGGAAGCCAATCAAGCCGCGGCGGAAGCGTACGTGGAGAAGTCCATGAGCATGGCGACCGCCTTGAATCCGCTCATCGGCTACGACAAGGCGGCCAAGATCGCAAAGACCAGTTACGAGACCGGGCGGACGGTGCGTGAGCTGGCCTACGAAATGAGTGGATTGAGCAAGGAAGAAGTCGACGCTGCACTGGAGCCGCGCAAGCAGACCGAGCGCAGCTGACGGCGAAGTAAGCGCTGTTTCCCAGGAGGGATTGGGGCAATTCGAGGATTCGCTTTTCCACCTGAATCCTTATTGGGGCAATTCGATGAATGCCCCAACGCCCTCTTATGGGGCATGGGAGAGTCAAAGGCATGCACAAGATGGTGAAGCGAGTGCCCGCAGCGGTCCTTGTCGGTCTGCTGAGCGCGCTGCTTGTCGGTGGAATGGTCGGGTTCGCAGTCGCCGCGGGCGACGACGAAGGCGGCGTTCCGACGGTCTTCGGAGTCGTTGAGCCGCGCGGTGGCGATCAGTGGGACTATGACGTAGAAATGTCGTTCCGCTTGCAAGGATCCATCCAAGGGGAAGTGATCAATGAAGGCATGACCTTCTACGGCTCGGACCGCTACAAGTGGGGCGACGCCAGGGCCTGGCAAGATGGGGCGGGCCAGTTCCACGAGGCGCGTCACCTCGACGAAGATTTCCAGATCCATTTCGAAGATGAGCGGCCCGATGGCAGCCGGGTCTCGGAATCGGTCGAGAGCCAGTACTCGTTCGTCATGCCGACCGACGGGTCGCCAGCCATCGGTCGCTACGAGACCGGCACATGGTCCTTCAAGCTCCCCCAAGAATCCGTAGGCCTGCCGTTCATCAGCCAAGACGAGGGCGTCGAATACGATGCTTCGTGGGAAGAGACCGTCTACACGGATCTCAGCCAGCCGTTCTGTGGGTACCGCAGTGACCTGCAGGGGGGGAACATCGTGTTGGCGGACGGAGTCCGGTTCCACGGCTCGTGCACCCTGGACGAGCTGGACGAGGTCATTCCCATCACCCTCGACGACATCTACTACCCGCACTCCGTGGAGGAGATCGAAGGCATGCAAGCCGTCCGGTTCAGCCAGGGCTTCGAGATCGGACAGGTGGACCTGTGGATGGCGCGGCACGTGCCCTACCCGGTGCAGACGTTGCTGACCATCGACGTCGACCTGCGTGAGATCGAACCCTCTATCCCGCCCGGCATCCGCATGACCATGGAGATCCGCGCCACCATGACCGGCTTCGAGTCCGGCGAAGAGGCGTTCGCCCAGGACCTGTCGCTCCCGGACCCGGTGGTGCTGGCTCCCATCCATGCGGGCCCTCGCCACGTCTATGGCCCCTCTGATGACGGCGTCCAGGTGGCGTTCCCTCTGTCCGAGGCTTACGAGCGCGCTCGTTTGGCCGAGGATTACGAGGATCTGGCGGACTTCCTAGAGGACCACCCTGGCGCCGTGGTGACGTATGCCAAGGCCTCGTTGCATACCACCGAGAATCGCCATGAGGATCGCTGGCTCTTCCAGGTCGACGGGAGTGATGAATTCATCCAGGTCCGCGCCACGCGCACGATGGAGACCGATGATGAGATCCCGGTCATCGCCGAGAATGCGCCCGCGTTCAGCTTTTACACCGCGGACGAAGGAGAGCTAGAGGATCCGGTCGTCGCGCTACCCGACGAGCTCCCGACCGTTCGCACCGCCATCGATCGATGGCAGAACTATTTCCCGGGCGAAGCCGCCAATGTGTACGGCTTCGACCTGCGGTGCGAATATTGCCCCGGACCGCACGTCTGGGTCGGTCACGAGCAGGCAGAATCCACATCCCCTGGGCTTGCTGCGACCGTCACGGGGGGCGAATGGGGATACGACGGCCAACGGCACATCGTGGGTGTGGGCCTCGACGGCAACACACTCTTCCAGCGGGAAGAAAGCAGCTCCTACAGTCAACGCCAATCGGGGCTTTTGCCGGTGGAGGATCAATCGCCCAGTCAGACGGCGCCGGCGGACCCTGAGCCCGTCCCGACGACCACGGCCGGCGTCTGGCGCCTCGACAGCCCCGCGGCTGCCACGGGCGTCGGCGTGACCGCGTTGTTGACCGGTCTGCTCTACTACCTATGGCCTCTCGTGAAGGCCGGGCCTGCTGCCTTGTTCAGTCGCGTCCACGGGGAGCAATTGCTTGACCATCCGGTCCGCGCTTCCTTGATGCAGACTGTCGAAGAACGCCCAGGGATCCATTACCAAGAACTGGTGCGGACGCTCGGAAAGGGCCGCGGCGTCGTCGAACACCACATGCGCAAGCTGCAACAAAGCGGGTTTGTGGTCAGCCACGCAACGGACGGCATCACGTGCTTCTTCCCGAAGGGGCAGGTGGATCGGCGCATCATGGCCGCCGTCCCTGCGATCAAGAACACGACGGCGCAAAAGATCCTACAGGGTGTGCTGGCGCAACCTGGCACCAGCCAGCGTGACCTGGCGTCGATCCTTGGGATCTCGCCCAGTACGGTGAATCACCACCTGAGCAAGCTGGTTGAAGCAGGGCTCGTCGAGAAGCAGCGTGACGGGCCGACGATCTCCCTGAGCCCGACCGGTCTGGCATCCCAGAGCTTGGCGGTCATCGCGGCGTAGGATTCGAGCATCTCTCCGGAGAGGAGGTCGTTGATTCGACCTTCTCTCCATTGTGTTCTTATGCTTGCGTCAGCGGTCATGGATCCATGGACGCCCGTGGATTGTTCAAGACGAAACATCTGCTGTTGACAGCCCTGGTCACCGCCCTCAGCTTCGGCGCGCTTGGCGGCGTCGTCGGGTTTGCGCAAGCCAGCGACGAACAGGAGCAGATGCCAAGCATCTTTGGCGTGCGAGAACCGGCCCTCGGGGACCAAGTGGTCTACAATGGCACCATCGTCCGTGACGAGCCGATTTCGGTCGACGTGCACATCGCCCGCGAAGAAGTGGTCACGTTCCGCGATCGGCATGGCGCGTTGGTGCTGGCGGAATACATCCCGCTCTGGGGCCTCTACGAACTGGGGACCGGACGTTTCCTTGGCCATGGCGACGGCTGGTCTGAAACGTCGGCCGAAGTGCAAGAAGGCGATGGCCCGCTTGCAACGTCCCAGACGGTCCACCGCTTTGAGCTTCGGGCCGAGGCTTGGTTCCCCCTGGAGGATGAGCGTCTGTGCTGGCTTCACAATGGCCTGCAGGGAGCGCAGCATCCGACCGATGAGGCCCTACAACTCTTTGCGCCATGCATCTTCGACCCGGGCCATGACTACGAGATTCCTGAGGACGTCTCGTTCCGCGCCGTGGGTTACGAGGAAGGCGCCCTGGTCATGCGCGGGCACAGCCCCTCACTCAGCATCGAAGCGCACTTCCGCCCTGACGTCCCGTACCCGACCTTCGTCGAAGTCGAACACCATGAGCGCGCCCAGCGCCTGGTGTACCGGATGGTCTCTTTTTCGCCAGGTGAGCTCGGTTTGCCGGCTGCGGCCACCTTGGATCTCGCGCCGCCGGTCCGCCACCAAGAGGCGGCCCCGTGGGGCATGGACGACGCCCACATCGGGCACCCCTTCCCTCCAAGTGCCGCCTACCAAAAGGCGCTCGAGGAACCCACTTGGACCGTCTTGAAAGAATGGGCGGCCCTTCACCCCGGGCACATGCCCATGGAAATGGAGTATCATGAGGGACGCTACAACGAGGAGCACCACCAGACTTGGTCCATGGAACTCACGGATGGATCGTCGATCTTGGACCTGCGCGTGACGCGCATCGATTTCGCCAAGGACCTGGTAGAGCTGCCGCCTCGCTACGAATTCCAGGGCAGCAGTGATGCCAGCCCGGGCTTGGAGGCCCCCCTCCCGTCCATGTGGCCAACGGCCGAGAGTCTTCAGGCTCGTTGGAAGGCGTACAACCATGAGGCGGTGCGACCTCTCAACCTGACCCATTGGCGCATCGACTGGTTGCCCGTCGGGGCTGGCGTGGAGCCGGTCCTGTTGATCGGACACGAAACCCACCCTGAGTGGGGGCGGTTCGGATTCCAACCGCAGACCGTAGACGACGTCGAATTGGAAATGGGCGTCCGCTTCGATGGCACGGCCCTCTACGTCCGCCAGGACGCAGGCCGGGAAAGCACGGAGGAAAATTGGATCACCGACGCCGCCACAGACCCCCCCGGAAAGGGCGGCGAACCGGACGCCCCCGAGATCCGGCCCGCCAGCGGCAATGCCTGGGTCGTGCCGACGCGCGAGCGGGCGGCGACGGTTGGTGGCTTTGCCGCGGTGGTCGGCTTGGGTTTCTGGCTGTATCCGTTGCTCAAGGGCATGCCGGCGCTCGGTCTGTTCAGCCGCATCCGGCGCCCCCAGATGCTCGGGCACCCGCAACGACGGGCCCTGGTCGATGCGATCGAAGCAACGCCCGGGATCCACTTCGCCGAGCTGCTGCGACAACAGAACATCAGCAACGGGAGTGCCGTCCACCATCTGCGAAAGCTCACCGAAGCCGGTCTGATCAAGGAGCGGCGCGACGGCGGGTTCACCTGCTACTTCCCAGCTGGCGCCGGGCGCCAGGACATGGCCGCTGCACCCGTGCTCAAGTCGTCCACGGCCCGCCGCATCCTCGATACCATCCAGGGCTGCCCGGGCATCACGGGCAAGGAAGTGGCCAGCCATTTGGGCATCGCACCGGCGACCGCCAATCATCACATCAAGCGCCTGGAACTAGCGGGGGTCCTCTCGGCCCATCGGCAGGGGCGCTCGATCGCGCTCACCGCCGCTTGACCTGGAAGGTGGCCTCGAGCTCGTTCAGGCAGGCTCGCACCTGCGTGCCCGCGGCCAAGGGGCCCACGCCCGGGGGCGTTCCCGTCAACAAGATGTCGCCGGGGGCCAAGGTGGTCCATTGCGCTGCGTCGTCCAGCAGGGCGTCCACGCCCCAGGTCATCCCTGCGGTGGACGCTTCCTGGCGCAGGTCATCATCCAACCAAAGACGCAAGCGATGCGGCCCGTCCGAATACGGGGTCCAAGGTCCAAGGGGCAGGAACGTGTCGTAGCCCTTGGCACGGGCCCAGGGCCTTCCTTGTGCTTTGGCTACTGTCTGCTCATCACGGGCCGTCACATCGATGGCGACGGTCATGGCGTCCGGACGCCCGTCTGGACCGATGCGTAGCGCCCATTCGACCTCGTGGTCGACGCGGCCTGCGGGGATCCGGATCGTCCCGCCGTCCTGGAGGAGGGCTGACGCCGGTTTCCAGAACCAGATCGGATGCTCGGCCGGTGCGTCGCCCAGCTCCGCGGCGTGCTCGGCGTAGTTCTTGCCGACGCACAGGATCTTCATAGGGTGGTCTGCACGGCATCGCCATGCAGTTGGGCGGCGACCTTCTTGGTGTCCGCCGGGAAATCTCGGTCCTTCATCCAGGCCAGGTAGCTGGTATGGTCTGGGTTGGTGGAATCGATGACCTGGCCTCGGAATTTTCCGAACGCAAAGTAGGTCCGGCCGCCTTGCTCGTAGAATTTTCTGCCATGGTCGAGCCACCGCCTCGGATCGCCCTCTGGGTCGAAGTGCCGGGAAAGCTGAGGGCCCACCAGGCTGGTGAGGTCGGTCGGTAGCTTGTCTGCATGCTGTGCTCTTTGGCCCCGCAGCACGTCCACCGTCGCCGCGATGTCCGCTTCACTTCGGTGCGCATCGTCCAGGGTCTCCCCGGTGTATCGCTCGAAGCAAGCAGCCAGCCTGTGGCTGTTGACGTTGCGCTCGATCTGCAGCGTGTCGATGGTCGGGTGGTTGGCGTCCAAGCCAGGCTGGCCGGCGCGCACCAATTCATTGTGGATGAACGAGACGTCGAACCGCACAGAGTGTCCGATCAGGGTCGCGTCTTGGATGAGCCGCTGGATGCGCGCGGCGTGGGTCGCAAACGGGGGCTCGTCGGCCACCATCTCGTCTGTGATGCCATGGATGTCGACCGTCTCTTGTGGAATGGGGATCTGCGGGTTGACCAAGCGGCTCCAGCGCCCCTGCTCAGACAGATCTTCATCGAGCTCAATGAAACAGAACTCGACGATCCGATCGTTTTCCGGATCGACCCCCGTCGTCTCCAGGTCGAATGCGACCAACTTCACGGCGCCGCCATGGCGCCCTTGGCCATAAACTACTGGTCCCCGCGGGTGATGCCCCAGCCGTCTGGCGGCATGTCCACTTCCCAGATCGTGACGTAGATCGTGAACCCTTGGTCCGACAGGGGGTAGACATCTCCGGGCTCGATCTTGATCGACATGGTGCCGGCGGTCTCGAACGAGAAATCGCCTTCGCCTTCGAAGCTTTCCTCGGTCAGCACCGTCCAGATGGGGGTGCCGCCTTGGCCACTGACGCTGTGGCTCAGGGAAAGGGGCGCGATGGTCCACTTCAACTCGGGCTTCGGACCTGGGTCTGGCGCGGAGTACTGGTTTTCCCATTGGACCTCGAAGGTCACCGCGGCGGTGTATCGGGGCACATTGAAGATCCAAGTGCAGTCACACTCCTCGATGCCGAGTGCCTCCTTGTACGGGTCCACCGTCTCCTCAGCGGGGCCGAAGCTGGCGGGGATGTGCCCAGGGAAACTGAATTTGTCGTAACGGGCGGTCGGGGGCGCGATCGGCGTCAAGATGACCCGCGGTCGCGTGCTTTCACCCTCGACCACGGTCACGGTGGCGGTGGTCGGGTCGTGGTTTTCGGCCTCAGCCATCAATTGGTAGGCGCCAGCATCAAGGTCCTTGAATTCGAACCGGCCAAACAGGTCCGTGGTGTCCTCCAGGTTTCCGGGCATCAACTTCACGGTGACGCCGGGGATGGGCTTGATGCTGGGGGTGACCACCACGCCTTTGATCGAATTGCCTTGGACTTCGACGTCGGTCGTCGGCGTAGAATCTTCCTTCTTGTCGCCGCAACCAGCCAATGTGATGGCGAGGATCAGGGCGACCGCCAAGACACGCATGCAAGGGATTCTACACCGCTTACTGAAAAGCTTGATGGGCGGACTCTTGATTTTCCTGGCTCAGGCGACGGAGACGACTTCGATATCGAAGGTCAGGGTCTTGCCCGCAAGGAAGTGGTTGAAGTCCAGCTTGACGACGTCGTCCGTAAGGCCGACGACCTGCGCTTGGAACGGTCGACCTTGGTCGTCTTCCAGCCCGAGCACTTGGTTGAGCTCCAGATCGACGCCCTGGATGCGGTCGCGGGGAAGGTCTTGGATCATGTTCGGGTCGTGGGTCCCGTAGCCCTCTTCCGGAGGGATCTCCACGCTTACCTTGTCGCCGACTTCCTTGCCGAGCACCGCCTGGTCAAATCCAGCGATCAATTGGCCGCTGCCGACCTCGAACGTCAAAGGGTCGCGCCCCTCACTGCTGTCGAAGACGTTGCCGTCTGCGAGTTTTCCGGTGTAATGCACGGAGACCGTGTCTCCGACCGCGATGGCCATGATGGGCGGGACCTCCCCTCTTACATAGCGATACCGGCGATCCGGTCCGCGACGTTCTCCTGAAGGCTTCAGGCCTCGGTACCGATGGCGGACCACCCTTCTGGGGCGGCGCCCACGTACCAGACCGTGACGAACAGGTCGAAGGATTGGTCGATGGTGACCCCTTCGTCGGGGCCCGTGAAGCGCGCCCGCATCTCCTCTTGCTCGCCGAACATGGACGCGTCGACCACATAGTAGATGGGGCTCTCGCCGTAGCGGCTTATGCCTTCACCGTATTCAGGCAAGGTCTGGTCCAGTTCGTAGTAGTAGCCAAGGTGTGGCGCCGGAGCGTTGTCCTCCCAAATGACTTCGTAGATGTACTCCACTGGGTTCGGGTCGGGCTCGAAGTGGAGCGAACAATCGCAGGCCGCTGCTTCGGGCGCCAGGGCGGTGAGGAAGAAGTGGCCGATGCCACCCCACGCCTGCATGAAGCCGGTGTGCGGGTGGGTCACCTTGTAGGGGATTGGCGATGTGTCGGCCTTGAGCAGAATACGGGGTTTGGCGACCTCGCCGGCTTCAACTTCGACGCTGGTCTGGCTTCCGACGTATCGATCTGCGGTGATCTCTAGGAAATACGTACCTGGAGAGACATCGGGGAAGATGAACAGGCCGCCCTCGTCCGTCGTCACTTGTTGGCTGCCGCCCGTGATGGACACAGTCGCGCCCGCGATGGGCATGATGGTCTCCGAGACCACCACGCCGCTGATGGCTCCGAGTCCTTTCTTGGTCTCGACGTCCTTGCCCGTGGGCCCGTCGGTCGTGGTCTCGGCCGGCGCCTCCTCGGAACAACCCGCGAAGGTGATCGCGATCAGGGCTAGTAGGATGATCTTGTGCACAGCGTTCCTTTGCGGTGACCCGTCATAAACTTTGACGATGGGTCGGAAAACTAATCAAGTGTCTCCCTCGACGATGGACCACCCTTCGGGTGCGGCGGCGACGTAGAAGAAACTCACGAAACCTTCGAAGTCCTGTTCCACGTCGGGTTGCAGGTCGCTGGAGGCTTGGACCTGGAAGACCGTCTCTTCTTGGGTCAAGGCACCAAGGGGCCAGACCATGGGGCTGGTCGCCCAGGTGGCATCGGCCGGCGTTCCGCTTTCATAGAGGTCCCAATAGAGTTCGTGGCCGGCCAATCGAGGCATGCTCGATTCCCAGACCGCTTCGGTGACGACGGTCTGCACACCGGGCTCGACCTCGAATTCGAAGTAGCAGGTGCACAACTCATTGTTCCCGATCACCTCCGAAAGAATGTAGACGGCGTAGTAGTCACTGACCACCATCCTGCCGGTGAACGGGTGGGTCTGTACGTAGGGGATCGGGCTGGTGTCCATCTGCATCAGGATGCGCGGTTTGGCGACCTCGCCCGCCTGGACCTCGAGGGAGGTCTGCGTTGGAAGGAGTCCGGCGGCTTCTGCCTCGACAAAATACATGCCGGGGCGGACGTCCTCAAAGACGAACTGACCTTGTTCGTTGCTCATGGTGGACGTGCCATCTTGTAGGCTCAGCACGGCGCCCACGACGGGTTGGATGGTCTCGGTCACGACCACGCCGCTGATGGCGCCGAGATCTGCGGCGACCTCGACTTCTTCCACTTGGTAGGGGTCTTCGGTCTCGTCGATGTGGGCGTCTTCGGCGCAACCCGCAAGGGTCACGACGATCAATAGTGGCAGGATGCGCATGTGGCGCGCTCTTGGACGACCGATTTAATGATTTGCCCAATTACTACGAGAAACCTCGCTCGAAGGAGCGATGACTACGATTTACGTAGCAACAGGTTCGTAATGCGTGGCTGGCGGGGTCTTTCGCCCCCAGGCCCATGCCAACAGGCCGCCCGTGGCGAACATGACGAGCGAGTAGAAGGCCGGACTCAGGGCCATGGTGGCGGAATCCAATTGGCTGGTCGCAAGGACGATGCCGAACGTGCCGTTCTGGAACCCCACCTCGATGACGATGCTTCGCCGTCGAGCACCGTCTGTGAAGCGCCCCAGCAAGTAGCCTGCGCCAAGTGCCAGCAGATTGAGGGCCAGCGCTGCAGGCACGGTCACGGCCGCCTTGTCCCAGAAGCCGACTCGGTTCTCGAAAATGGCCCAGCCGACGACGAACGCCAGCAGAACGATGCCCCCGATCCGGAAGCTGCGGTCGACCCGCTCCACGAAGGTCGGCCACTTGCGGGCCACGAGGATGCCACTGATGACCGGGACCGTGATCACCGCAAGGACGAGCCCGATCACGTCCCCGATCGGAAGGGCCACATTGAGGGACTCGCCGTACAGCCAACGGGTCCCGAGCAGCAGCACCAGGGGGGTCCACAGCAATGCCAGCAAGCTCGTGATCGCGGTGAGCACGATGGAAAGTGCCGTGTCTCCGCGGCACAAGTGGGCCAGGATGTTGCTGGTCGCTCCGCCGGGAAGCGCCCCAAGAAGCAAGAGTCCGATGGCGATGTCCTGGTCCATGCCTGTCGGATGGAACGCAATGACAACGGCCATGGCCAGCACTGGCAGCGCCAACAACTGGCCGACCAATCCCAACAGTAGACCCTTGGGGCGGCGGCCCACTTCGCCAAACAGCCGCGCCGGTGTGGACAGGCCCATGCCGAACATCATCACCGCCAACGCAAGGGGCAGGAAGACATCGGTCACGACGCCCGTCTCAAGCTCCGCCATCGATGGGCCAGGGAGCCGGGGCTACTTGAGCGCTCTGCGCCCGGCGACCAAGATCAAGCCGACCATAAGGGCGATTCCAGGGCCTGGCGCTTCTTGCGACCCATCCGCCCCGCCGTCCGGGACTTCGCCTTCTGCGGCCTCGAAGCTGGGGCGATCGTTTACAAAGTCCAACAGGGGAAGGTGCATGCTGCTTCCTGGGAGTAGATCCACTGTTCCGCCTACGTGGTGGGGCGTTTCAGGCGTCAACCGGATCTCGAGCAACAGGTCGCTGCCCCCCATGTAGGGGAACCGCTGCCCCGTCAGGCTGCTGATCTCACCGTGCACCTCCATCACGCCGTTGAGCGAGACGTCAACGGGGTCCAAGCTCAGCACTGGGGTACTGCTCCACGCCTCGGCGCGTGCACAGGTCGCAGGGCGGTAGTCGTCGGGCAGGATGCTGACGATCCCGGACAAGGTTCCGCTCACGGGCAGCGCAGCGTCGAATGTGAAAGAGAACCGGCCGGTGGAATTGACATCCGGCTGGATGCCGAGCTTGAGGTCCGGAGACAGGCAACCGTACCAGACCAGCTCGCCGTCGATGTTTCGACCGCTCATCGGAAGATCGTGGTCGCGAGGGTCCTCTTCGAGGGTATTGAAGAACATGGGGTTGTCCCCGCCCCCAAGAGCGGCGTTCGCCGGCGCAAGGCCTCCGATCCCGGCATAGCTGTGGATGAAGACGCTGCGGTGGTGACCCGCTGGCTGGGCGATGTCAAGGTAATGGACGCCGAAATCGACTTCGCCTTGCGCGTCCTCGGACGACACCGTAAGCGAGCCCGTGACCGTTTCACCGTGCACATGGAAGAACGGGACTTCCGCATAGAGCAGGGGTCGGGCTTCTTCGCCAGGCTCCAACGTCAAAGGTTCTGGGACATGGACGGTCCAGCCCGACGGTGCCGTCACATTGAACGTGAACGTGCGGTCCTCGTCAGCCAGGTTGGTGACGAACGGCTGGTAGGTGTAGGTGGTCTCCTCCCCGTTGCTTGCGTGGAACGGGCGCCACAGCACCAGGTCCATCGGCCCGTCGATGATCGCGCCGCCGTACTGGGCCGCCAGCGTACCACCCTGCCCGATCCACCCGTCGGGCATCCGATCTTGGATGATGGCCGGGCCGGCGCTTCCTTCAAAGTCACAGAAATAGGCGCCGGTGGCATGGGCTTCCGCCGCCACCAGGATGTCATCCAATGTCTGGCCCCGGACGAAGGGCGCATGGTCTTGGTCTCGTAGGTTGACGCGCGGGGCGTACGCGGTGATCGTGTTTTCTTCCACGTCGGCCGGCACTTCCGCGACCTTGGTACCGAACACGTTCACACCTTCGGTCACGAGCAACTCAGCGATGGCGCCTGTGCCCGCATTGTCTTGGTACATGCGCAGCACGTAGTGCTTCTCGCCTCGCATCATGTGCACGAAGTAGTTGCCCGCGTCGGGCCCGGATTCTTCTGTGAGTCCGGCCGCCGAGACCGAAAAACGTACCGCGTCCGGCAGTTCTTCCACATCCAGTGCAGTAAGATCCATGGCCTCGAAACCCTGGGCCGGCGACTCGGCCAGGTCGCAGTGGCTGATGACCACATCCCCCGTCGGGTCCGAGAGCATCGCCGCTCCAAGTGGTACAAGCAGCAAGGCCAGGAGGAGCAGACGCATAGGCCTGCTTCCGTGCCTGCGGACTAAACCGTTGCGTTGGTCAGGCTTGGCGCAATAGGTTCAGGGCGCTGCCCGCCCAGAACCACTTCACCTGGTCGGCGTTCATGGTGTGCTTGCCTTCGAACGACTCCGTGCTGCCATCTGCGTGCTCCAGGGTGATGGTGACGTTCTTGCCCGGAGACAGGTCAGCGACGTCTGCGGTGACCTTGTCGTCTTCCAGGATCTTGTCGTAGTCGGCAGGGTCGACGAACGTCAGCGGAAGGATGCCCTGTTTCTTGAGGTTGGTCTCGTGGATGCGTGCGAAGCTGCGGGTGATGATCATGCCGCAGCCGAGGTGGCGGGGTTCCATCGCCGCGTGTTCGCGGCTGCTGCCTTCCCCGAAGTTCTCGTCGCCGACCACGCACCACGTCACGCCCTCGGCCTTGTAGCCGCGCGCGATCTCGGGGTACAGCTTGACCTTGCCATCCTTCTCATCGACCCGGCCGCCCACGTGGTCGTGGAACGCGCTGTTGGCGCCGATGTAGCAGTTGTCGCTGATGTTGTCAAGATGGCCTCGGAACTTGAGCCACGGTCCGGCTTGGCTGATGTGGTCGGTCGTGCACTTGCCTTTGGCCTTGAGAAGCAGCGGCATGCCTTGCAGCTGTTCGACCGTGCGTTCCGGGAACGGGGTGAGCAATTGCAGGCGTTCGCTGTCGGGCGCCACGACCACGTTGGCATCGCCTCCCGGAGCCAAGTAGCCGTGCGGGTCGGGCACGAAGCCGCCTTCTGGAACTTCCGGCGCCGGGGCCGGGGGCTGCAATTTGAACGACTTCCCGTCGACGGTGATCTCATCTTCGAGGGGGTTGAAGCTGAGGCTGCCGGCGAGGCTGTAGGCCATGACGATCTCCGGGCTGCCGATGAAGCTGAGCGTCTTGGCGCTGCCGTCATTGCGCTTGGGGAAGTTGCGGTTGTAACTGGACACGATGGTGTTCGGGTGGTCGTTCTGGGACGGGTCTCGATTCCATTGCCCGATGCAGGGACCGCAGGCGTTGGCGAGCACGGTGGCGCCCGCTTCGTTGAGGGTATCCATGATCCCGTCGCGCTGGATGGTCAGGTGGACCTGTTCGCTGCCCGGCGTGATCAGCAGCGGCGTCTGGGCCTTGACTCCATGGACGAGCGCCTGCTTGGCGATGTCCACGCTGCGCATCATGTCCTCGTAGCTGCTGTTTGTGCAGCTGCCGATGAGCGCCGCAGAGACCTCGTCCACGTAGCCTTCCTTCTCGACGGCCGCACGCATGGCGCTGACGGGACGAGCCAGGTCGGGGGTGTGCGGTCCCACCAGGTGGGGCTCCAGGGTGTCCAGGTCGATGTGGATGACCTCATCGTAGAATTGCTCGGGGTCCGCCAACACTTCAGGATCTGCCACCAGCAGGTCATCGTGGAATCGGTCGGCCAGGTCGGCCAACGCATCGCGTCCCGTCGAGCGCAGGTAGATGTTCATGCGCTCGTCGTGGGGGAAACAACTGGTGGTGGCGCCGTGTTCGGC
>JBFKXH010000010.1:0-16862 GCA_041638175.1 Thermoplasmatota archaeon | reverse complement strand
GCCAGTGAGGTCCCTCTTGCGACGATCTACGAACGGGCGGGCCCTGTCTTGGCCGGCAAGAAATTCGGCGTGCCCGGTCTGTTGTGCATCGACACGCCGGGCCACCACGCGTTCAGCAGTCTGCGTGGACGCGGCGGGCAACTCGCGGACATCGCGGTCCTGGTCGTTGACCTGACCGAGGGCTTCAAGCCACAGACGCTCGAGAGTCTCAACATCCTGCGTCGCGCCAAGACGCCGTTCATCGTGGCCGCCAACAAGGTGGACCGGGTCGAGGGTTGGAAGACCAGCGACACGCCGTTCATTCTCAACGTCAAGAACCAGCGCGAAGATGTCCTGGCGCGGTTCGACGAGCGGTTCTACAATCTGGTCGGCGCCTTCTATGATCAAGGGGTACCTGTCGATCGCTATGACCGCATCGCGGACTTCACGAAGCAGGTCGCCATCGTGCCCACGTGCGCCACGAGCGGCGAAGGCATCCAAGACCTACTGGCCATGCTCGTCGGCCTTGCCCAAAAATTCTTGGAAGGCCGCCTGGAGACGGACGAAGACGTCCCCGGGGAGGGCACGGTCCTCGAGGTCAAGGAAGACAAAGGGCTCGGCCAGACCCTGGACGTGGTGCTGTATGCCGGCGCCATCCACAAGGGAGACACCATCCTATTGGGGACCCAGAACGAGCCGGTGGAGACCACCATCCGGGCGTTGCTGAAGCCCAGTCCGAATGACGACATCCGCGACGCCCGCAAGGCATGGGAAGACGTGGATGAGGTCGTGGCCGCTGCCGGCATCAAGTTGGTGTGCCCCGACGTGGACGGCGTCGTTTCCGGCGCGCCCCTTCGGGTCGTGCGCGAGGACAACATCGACGAGGCTTGGGAGGCGGTCGAGGCGGCCAGCCAGATCAACATCCCGACCAAGGAGCATGGGGTCTTCGTCAAGGCGGACACGATCGGCAGCTTGGAGGCGCTTGCGGGCGAGCTCAAGGAGTTGGGGATCCCGATCCGCAAGGCGACCGTCGGCGACATCAGCCGGCGTGACGTGGTGGAAGCTGCGGCGATGACCGACCCACTCTACCGGGTCGTCCTTGGGTTCAATGTCAAGTTGCTGCCGGGCATCGAGGCCGAGGCGTCCGAGCGAGAACTGCCGGTCTTTGCAGACAAGGTCATTTACAGCCTGGTCGAGGATTACCAGGATTGGCTCAAGAGCAAACAGGACGAACTAGCCGCCAGCCAGCGGCAAGAGCGCGTCCACCCGGCCAAGATCCGGTTCTTGCCGGGTTGCAGTTTCCGCCAGCGAGACCCAGCCGTCTTCGGCGTGCGGGTGTTGGCGGGCACGTTGATGACCGGCCGCATGCTGATCAAGGATGACAGCCGCCAGTTGGGGCGCATCCGGAGTATCCAGAAGGAAGGTCAGACGGTGACCCAGGCCAAGATGGGCGATGAGGTGGCCGTCAGTGTGCAGGGTCCGACCATCGGCCGGCAATTCAAGGAGGAGGACATCCTCTACATGGAGATCCCTGAAGGCGATGCTCGTTGGCTTTGGCAGCAAGGCAAGTTGTCGACGGACGAGCGCGAGGTCCTGGACGAGATCATGGCCGTCAAGCGCAAGACAGAGCGATTCTGGGCCATGTGATGCGCAAGGCGACGAAAGCGGACCTTGAGGAGCTGGCACGCATCGCCACGGCGGCGGCCAAGGACCCCCACTTCACGAGGGCACAGCAGGATGCATGGGGCAAGGTCATGGCGGGCATGCCGTGGTCGACGTTGGTCGAGCAAGGCATCTGGGTCGTGCCCGGGGGGTTTGCCTGTCGGCTTGGGGACCTTGTCCACTTGTGCTATGTCGACCCCGAAGTCCAAGGCACCGGTATTGGGCGGCGGTTGATGGCCCACCTGGAGAAAGAGGCGCGGACCAGTGGACTGGCAAGGCTTCGGCTCCATACAGCGAGCAATGCATGCGGGTTCTACGAACGCCTGGGGTATCGGGTCGTGGGGGAGGAGTCGGTGACCCTGGGGGGAGCGGCTTTTCAGCGATGGTGCATGGAAAAGGATCTGTTGGGGCTTTGATCCGTTCGATACCCTATCCATGAAGTCTAAAGCCAAGCAGCGCGCCATATCTTGTATGGCCTGGAGCACATGGCAGCATGTCGAGCACCTGGTGCTGACGTCCAGGCCCGGCCGAGACCACCACATCCTGAAGGCGGCTGTCCCCTCGCCGCGGGAGGTCGGCATGCGGCGGGCCGTCGGGATCCCGAAGGGTACGCTGCGGCACTATCGACTGCGGGTCCGGGACACGAGTTGCCTGCACGTCCGAGAATATGCAGATCATTACCAGGTCCACTGGGATCGCCATGATCCAAGGATCCGCCCGCTACGACATTGGTGGGCAGACATCCGGGGTGGGCGCTTGACGCTCCCGGCCGCCGGGGCGGCCCTGGTTGCCTTGGCGGTCCTTTCCGTCTAATGGTCGTGGCCGTGGTCCCCGCTTGGCAACCATGCTTCCAACTCAAGCAGCGCGCCCATCAAGGCAAGGCCAAGGAGCAAGCCCGTGATGATGACCGCCACGTCGCGGCCTTTGCTGTGGTGGTGAAGTTCGGGGACGAGATCGGCGGCGGCGATGTAGATGAAAGCGCCTGCGATCAGGGGCAGGGCGACCGTTTCGAGGGCTGCGGTGTCCACGTCGATGAGTAGGATGATCGCCGCTCCGAGCAGGGCGAACAAGGCAGATGCAAAATTGAAGAGCAGTGCCTTTTGGACGCTCATGCCGCTGCGGACCAGGACTGCGAAGTCTCCGAGTTCTTGGGGGATCTCGTGCGCGGCCACGGCGATGGTGGTGGCCAGGCCGGCGGCGATGTCGATCAAGTAGGCCGCTGCGATGATGATGCCGTCGAGCAGGTTGTGCAGGGCGTCACCGACCAGGTTGGTGACCCCGAACGGCTTGACATGGCCGTGGGCGTGTTCATCCAGGTGTTCAGCATGGCTGTGGCCTCGGTGAAGCAGCGCCTCGATGAGGAACATGGCAAGGAACCCGAAGATGACGTATCCGCCGAGCCGCGCCGTCATGCCGCCTGCGGCCGCTTCGGGGAGAAGGTGTAGGAACGCATCGCCGATCAGGGTCCCGGCCGCCATAGCGATCAGGAACATCATGACGCCGTGGCGCTTGAGCAACCCGAAGCTGAGTCCTACGGCGCCCGCTAGGCTAATGATGCTCACCAGTGCGACGCTTGCCAAGATCCAGCCGATGGCCACGGCCCCACGGACCCACGCGAGTTCATAACCCTATGCTCAAGATTATGAATATGGGGGGGTTGGGTTTCACAATGACGGTGGTCAGTGTCTCGTTGCCGGAAACGTTGGTCCGGTTGATGGACGAAGCGATCGAGGCCGAGGGCGCCAAAGGGCGCAGCGATTTCGTACGCGCTGCGATCCGTGAGCGGGCCGGCCGGACGCCGATGGAGGGGCACATCCATGGGTCGATCACGGTCGCCTATGCGCATGGCCTGGAGCCGGCCATCTCCGAGGTGCGGCACGCTTTCCACGACGTGGTCCTCTCCATGATGCACACCCATTGCGACCCCGGTCAATGCATGGATGTGTTGTTGGTCGGGGGGGAAGCGCACCGTATCGAAGCGTTGCACCAGGCCTTGGAGCGCAGGCGGGATGTGGATCGCGCGGTCTTGGTGCCGGTCACCAATCAAGCGGTCGATGCAGGTGGCGACGGGCACTGATCCGCGCCTCCCATGACCCGTTGACGGTCGCCCAGGTCGCGGCGGATTCGGGCCGTTTTGCTCCGCATGTGGGGCAGCGGTATCCGGCCTCGGTCCCCCGACTTTTCATGGCACGGCCGCAGCATTGTGGGTTCGCCCGTTTTCTTTGTCCGGCGACCAATTGCAGCGATTCCAATCGGAGCGTCCCCTCCAGGGCACCCGTGACCACGACCTCGTCGCCCGGCTGCAGCGAGCGGACCCCGTCCCGTAGGGACCCGGTCGGTTCGAAGGCGACGGCTGTGCAAGGGGCCCCCCGGGCGTCGGTCAGCGGCACTTCGACGTGCCCCCCTTCGCGGACCGACGGCCGGTCGGCCACGGTCGCATGGGTCGTGATGGTCGACCAGGGCGGCGCATCGGCAAAGCCCTGCACCGAAAGGACATGGTCCCCACTTGCTTGGTTGGTCGTCCAAATGGCCCACCCAAGAAGTGGTTCCGAGGCCTTTGTGATTCGGTCGACGATGGGTCGAAGGGGCTCAGGTTCGACGGCCCGGATGCCTGCCAAGACCGGACAAGGCGTGTTGGGGACGAAGGTGCGTCGGTCGCTGTCATAGGAGTGGAACGTTCCCGTGAGCGGCCCAACGTCGCCCACGAGTCGAGGCGAGCCCCACTGTGCAGCCTGCCGATAGAGAAGCAGTTCATGGCTGGTGGCCGGGCCTCGCCAGGCAAGTGCACCCGCGCAACCGATGCGACCTCGACCGCCCCATGCCGTTGTGGGGAGAACGGCGTCGACGGCGTCGACCGCGGTCTGGACGCACTGCCAATAGACGGGGGCAGGCAACGGCTCCATGGAGGCGACCATCGCTGGGGATGAGTCGGGTTGCGCCAAATTTCTGAGCGCCGCCCAAGCCTGGGCCAAGTGATCCTCCTCGATGGCACGGGGCGGGCTGTCTGGATACGCATGGATGGGTTCGCCCTGCCAGGCCCCGATCTGCACGCGCGGTCCGGAGGGTGAGCCGATGTCCATCACGACCGCCCCGTTGCCTCGGGTCTTATGCGGGCAATTCGGGTTGAGACGTACCAGCCTCGGCATGCCACGAAGGGTCCACCCCATCTGATGCATCAGCGCAAGCGCCGCGTGCGTCGTGCATCCGCCCTGGGCACTGTCCGTGTCATCCAGCGCCACAAGCACACGTTTGGCAGCCATGCGCGGAGCATGACCCTTTCGAAGCTTGGCCCAACGCGTTCAAGAAGCAGGACCCAGATGGTGCGGCGTGTCGGTCCTCTCGGTCCAAGGCTTGCGTAAGCACTACGGACAGATCCATGCGCTGGCAGGCGTCGATCTGGAAGTCAAGAAAGGCGAGGTTTTCGGGTTCTTGGGCCCCAACGGGGCCGGCAAGACCACGTTCACAAAATGCGTCACGGGCTTTGTCAGGCCAACGGCGGGCACCGTGGAGATCGCCGGCATCAATGCCATCGAGCACCCCCCGAAGGTCGCACACCACGTCGGGCTCGTGCCAGATCAATACGATTTCTACAGCAACCTGACCGGCCGCCAGCACCTGGATTTCTATGGGCGCCTGCACGGCATGTCGAAGGATGACCGGCAGAACCGCATCGAGGAGGTGCTATCCATCGTTCGCATGCACGAACGGGCCGACTCCAAGGTCAAGGGCTACAGCCACGGCATGAAACAACGCATCTGTATCGGTCAAGCGATCCTGCACAAGCCCGATCTGATCTTCTTTGATGAACCGACCAACGGCCTCGACCCCAAGGGCGCCTACGAACTGCGGGAAATGATCCGGGGTCTGAGCGGCGACGGAACGACGGTCTTCCTCAACAGTCACGTGCTGCACGAGGTCGAGCAGGTCTGCGAACGGGTCGCCATCCTGTATCGTGGATCGATCAAGACCTTGAGCCCGGTCAAGGACCTCCGGCGCTCCACGGGGGGCATTGCACGTGTCCGGGTCCGCCTGGCCAATCCTGCCAAGAAGTACACAACGGCACTCAAGAAACTGGGGGCAAGCAATGGACGGCTCGACGGTGATCAGTTGGTGTATTCCCTGGACGAGGATCAGATCCCGGATTCGGTCGCGGCACTGGTCGGGGCCGGCGCGCGCATCACCGAGGTCAAGCCGGACACCACCAGCCTCGAGGCGGTCTTCTTGGAACTCACCGACGACCAGGAGGCGCCTCGATGAGCGACTTCTGGCATGCCACCTACCAAGTGGCCCGCAATGAGATCCTGCAGCACCTGCGTACCAAGCGCATGCTTGTCGTGGGCGCATTGTTGCTGGTCAGCCTCGTCCTCATGACCATCGTCTTTCCCATCACGCTCTTTGAGCTTGACCAAGCCGATGTGGAGGGGGAATTCGCAGGCGAGGGGGTCGCGTTGGAGAATTTTGCGTTCTTCCTGTTCCTGAATTTCCCGTTGGTCGGGGGGTACATGTTCATGCAGATCCTGTCGATCATCTTGACCGCCGATGCGGTCAGCGGCGAATGGCAACGCAAGACCCTGTTCTTGGTGCTCTCCAAGCCGGTGCCCCGAGCCGCACTCGTCATGGGCAAGTTCCTTGGCGCCATCATCCCGCTGGTCACGCTCTTCTTGCTGATGTTCCTCATCGACTACGCGATCTTGAACATGGTCTACCCTGGGAATCCCAGCGGGGAGCAGGTCGGTCGGTTCTTCGGCGCCGTCGGCATGATCTTGTTGGGGGCGGTGGCGTTTGCCACCATGGGCTTGTTCTTCTCGACGATCACCAAATCAGGGACGGGCAGCCTGATCTGGAGCTTGGCCATGGGGCTTCTTCTGTTCCCCATCCTTGGAGCTATCGGCGACTTCACGCGGGCCGGCGATGATTTTGCTGGCGAGGCCAGCGATCCGAAATATGACTGGAGCCACTACTTGACCCCGAACCATGTCATGACCAAAGCAGGCGACGTCCTACTTGGCGCAGATCTTGAAGTCCAGTTCAGTCTCGTGCCCACGACGCCTGCGGCCAGCCTGCCAGGCATCATAGGGGCCGGCTTCGGATTGATCCTGTTGTTCCTGGTGGGGTCACTGCTCGTCGTGCAGATCCGCAACTTCGAGTAGCGACGAGATCGCCTCCGCGCTTGCTGCGTCATGGACGGCACCGCGCAGGCGCTTGGCGCCGGGGGCCCCGGCCAGGAATCGGGTGGCTTGTCGCTTGAGCACCGCCAGGGGGACCGGTTCGGTCGCACGGGCAAGGTACGTCTGGAGCACGGCGACCCGCTCGGCGAGCGTCGGCGCTTGGCGGGGCTCCCGCCCGTCGAGTGCATCCCGCATGCGGCCAAAGACGGTCGGGTCGTGCATGGCGGCGCGGGCGATGAAGAATCCGGCGCAATGGGTCTGTTCTTGCATGGCAAGAACGTCGCTTGGCCCACGCAGATCGCCATTGCCGATCACGGGGATCTCCAGGGCTTCAACCAGCCGGCCGATGGCGGACCAATCAGCCTGGCCGCTGTACCCTTGCACTACGGTCCGTCCGTGCAAAGTGCACCACGCGGCACCTGCCGCTTGCGCCTCTTTGCCGACCTCCAGGTACGTCTTGTGGGCATCGTCGTGCCCGAGCCGCATCTTGACGGTGACTGGAATGGGGGTCGCGTCCACCGCCGCTTGGATGACCCTGCGCGCCTGTTTTGGGTCGCGCAACAGGAAGCCGCCTGCACAGGAGCGAAGGATGTTCGGACTCGGGCAGCCCAGGTTCAGGTCGATGAAGTCTGGGTGGATCCGGTCGGTCACTTGGGCCACCGCGTCGGCCATGCGTTCCGGGTCACCGCCCATGATCTGCACGCCGTAGGGAGATTCATCCGGGTAAGGCGCGACCAGGCGCCACGATTTGCGATTGCCGTGGGTGAGCCCGTTGGCGCTGACCATCTCACTGCAGGTGACGTCGGCCCCGTGCTCTCGTGCGATCGATCGGAACGCAGCGTCCGTCACGTCGACCATCGGCGACAGAACGAGCGCGCCGTCGATCATGCTTCGGCGGGCACCTTCGGTTCCGCTACGGCTGGCTGGGCTGTGCTTTCGACCACGTAAACGCGGTCGAAGCCGCCGCGGCGCTTGCGTTTGGCTTCCTTGACCCGCCGTAGGTCATCGCGCTCGAAATTGCGCGACCGGATCAGCGCTTCCAACGCTTCCAGCACATCGGCGATCTCTTCCTTCTCCTTGCCAAGGTCTGCGTGTAGCAGCTCCCGCGCCTCGTTGGCGACCTTCTGTTTCAGGAACCGGGATTTTTCGTCATCTTGGACCTCGCGGAAAGCCACGTGGTGTCCGGCTTCCTTCACGAGTTGTGGGATGCGGTCGCGAACGACCCGCCCGGCAAAGGGGCGCACCGCTTCGTAGAATGCAGGGAGCGCTTCGAACCAGGCCTCTTCGGAGTCCCCCGTCTTGAGCGTGGCAAGTTCTGCGACCAGGCGGGGCCCGCCTGCGGTCGCGAGGGCAAGGGCGGGTTTGTTGTGGGCGTTGGAGAATGCGATGGCGGCGGCGGTGTCTGCGTTGCAATGGTCGACGACCGCGACGACGCCGTCGCTGTCCTTTACGGCGTCTGTGGGGGATTCCCCCTGGGTGCCGAACAAGAACGCGTCGTGCCCATCGCTGCGGATCTTGTCGACGATACGTCGCAGTTGGTCGCGGGCGGCGACCGCGTCCATGGAGCCTGTCACAAGAAGCCGGGCCACGGGCCGAGCAGGGGCCCCTGGGCTATGACCGTTTTCAGGCAGGCACGGCCTTCCAATCAGTGGACCAGGCGCAGACCTGTTTGATGATCGGCACCAGGGCCATGCCCCGGTCGGTGAGGCGGTATTCGACGCGAGGCGGCGTTTCGCTGTACTGGGTCCGGCTCACCACGCCGGCCCGTTCCAGGTCCCCCAGGCGCTGCGTCAAGGTCACTGGATTGACCTCCAGGGACGTCTTGATCTCCGTGAACCGCCGGGGGCTCTCCTCCTGGAGAAGCCAGATGATCGTCAGGGCGTGCTTCTTGGAGAGCAGGTCGAACGCCTCTTGGAACGGGCAACACCCTGGGCTCATATCGGTCTGTAGGTCGGTTAATCGGTATAAACATTACACTCATATAGGTACAGAAAGCATACTATTGACTATGGACCGCACCGATTGTGCCGCCGCAGAGCTGGTGCCGGAAGCCCCGGCATCGGTGAAGACCGTCCTCTGCGCTCTGGAGGACCATGAACCGAAGACCAACAAGGCATTGCAGGAGGAAACGGGCCTGCCGCGCAGGACCCTGTATACCGCCCTACAGCGCCTTCGTGAGGAAGGCCTGGTCAAGCAGCGGGTGAGTCTGCACGACACCCGCCAGACCTATTTCTGGCTCCCTGACGGGTTTGCAGCCAGCTAGGCGTCCCAGTGGACACTCCGGCGCCAATCGATTCCGACCGTACGCGCCCCGATCTTTGGGACCAGACCGGTCTTGCGTTTGTGTTCTGAACGTCGCACCATGTCTGCCACGCGATCGATCTCCGCCAAGGGCAGATCCGTTCGCCGTGCGATGTCCGACGCCTTGCTGTTGAGTTCAATCCCCTTCAGGATGGAATCCAAGGTCTGGTAGGACATGCCCAGGTCCTCCTCATCGGTCTGGCCCGGATGCAACCCGGCACTCGGAGGCTTGACGATGAGCGCCTCCGGTAGCCCCATGTGCCGGGAGAGTTCGCGGACCTGCGTCTTGTAGAGGTCGCCGATGGGCTGGAGGTCATTCCCGCCGTCGCCGTGTTTCGTGAAGTAGCCGATCAGCAGCTCGGACTTGTTGCCCGTCCCTGCGACCAACGCCTTGCGCGCGTGGGCTTCATGGTAGAGGACCAACATCCTGGCGCGCGCCTTGGCGTTGCCCTTGGCATGCGTATCTGCAAGATCGACCACGCCTTCCAAGCCCGCCATGATCGCTTCGATCGGCCGCTCGATCGCCGTGATGCCAAGGTGTTCGCAAAGTAGGCGCCCATCTGCCGCATCCTGTGGGTCGGAATCCGCAGAAGGCATGAGGATCCCCGTGACCCGTTCTGGGCCCAGAGCTTCCACTGCCAAGGCGGCAACAAGCGCCGAGTCCAGACCCCCCGAAATGCCGAGCACCACTCCTTGCGCGTCGGCACGTCGGACATGGTCGCGCATGAAAGCGGTGATGATGGCCTGCCATTCGGCAGGGCTTCCCGGGTCCACGAAGCGGCCAAGTAGGCGCCGGCTTTGGAGGTTGTCGTGAAGGTGGCCCTTTGGAGCGCCGCGCCTGCCCTTGGCGACGTCGACGCCAACGTCCAGACGGTGGCCGATGCGATCGGGCCAGACCTGAGCGTCTTTCCGGAGCTGTTCCTGACCGGGTACAACATCGGAGATGATGTGCAGCGCCTGGCGTTCGTGCCCGACGACCCCCGCCTGGAACCGATCATCCAGGCATGCCGCGAGAAGAAGGCGCACGTCATCGTCGGTGCCCCGTTCTCGCCGCGGCAAGGTCTGTGTTACAATGCCGCGGCGTGCATCGATGACCAGGGCACGGTCTTCTGGGTGTACAAGCGGGCACTTCCGACGTTCACCACGTTCCGCGAAGGACTGTTCTTTGCCAACGGGGGCCCACAACCTGTGTGGCACACACGGCATGGGACGATCGGGGTGCATATCTGCTACGACCTGTACTTTCCCGAGTTCCAGAAGAAGCAGGTCCTTGACGGCGCGGACATCCTGGTCAACATCAGCGCAAGCCCTTCGGCAAGCCGAAGATTCTTCGAGACATTATTGCCCGCGCGTGCCGTAGAGAATGCCTGCTTCGTGCTGTATAGCAACAACGTCGGAAGTCAAGATGGGCTGGTCTTTTGGGGCGGAGCGCAAGGCTTCGGTCCACGGGCCGGTCTGCTTGGGGCGGTGGCTCCCTTCGAGGAGGGGCACGTGGCCTTCGACGTCGACCTTTCAGACCTCCAGAGCGCCAGGGAGTTTCGGCCGACTCTGCGCGATTCTGACGCGACGGATCTCGCGTTGGAAGGCGATGCCTGATGCGTTGCATCGCGCTGCTCTCGGGTGGTAAAGATTCGGTCGCCGCTGTCGAGATCGCCCAGGGGCATGGGTGGGAGGTCGTTGCCGGATTGCGGATGGTCCCTGCTGAAGATGACGCCTACATGTTCCACACCCCCAACCTGGGCGCGGTCGAGGACGTCGCGCGTGCCATGGGCATACCGCTCGTGACGGCGGCCGCGCGACCTGACCCTTCCCAGGAGGTCGATGACCTCGAACAGGCCTTGGCCCGAGCCAAGCGGGATTTCCGCTTGGACGCGGTCATTAGTGGTGCCCTGGCGAGCGAATACCAACGGACGCGGATCGACGGCATCGGCCACCGGATCGGCCTGAAGACGTTCGCCCCGCTGTGGCACAAGGATCCGGACGTCTACATGGCGTCCTTGCTGCGCGGCGGCTATGACATCCGGTTCAGTCGCGTGGCCGCGGATGGACTTGGGCCGGAATGGGCGGGCGCGCGGCTGGACGGCCCCCGGCTGGATGCATTGCGCGCCATGCGCCTGCATGTGGCGGGCGAAGGGGGCGAGTACGAGACCTTGGTCGTCAACGCCCCCCATTATGCAGCCCCCCTGCAAGTCGGGGCCGGTAGGGTCGAAGCGACCGCATCCCGGGCCACCTGGTACGTCTGACCCCTTCGCAGCGCCTTATCAATGGCGAGCCAATCGCGCATGCGTGTGTGGCATCGCCGGACTGCTTGGGCGCACCGACCGACCGCTGGTCCAGCAGATGTGCGACCGCCTCCAGCACCGTGGGCCCGACGGGCAAGGGGTATGGCAGGACGACGGGGTCACCCTGGGCCACCGCCGGCTCAGCATCATCGATCTGGAAGGGGGAGCCCAGCCGATGGAGAGCCACGATGGTCGCTTCGTCATCGTCTACAACGGCGAAGTCTACAACCACAAGACGTTGCGGCAGGAATTGGAAGAGACGGGGCATTCCTTCGCGTCAGACCACTCGGACACAGAAGTGATCCTTGAGGGATTCCGCCGGTGGGGCCCCGCCGTGGTGGAGCGCCTCGAGGGCATGTTCGCTTTCGCCCTGTGGGACACCCACGAGAAACGATTGTTCATCGCCCGCGACCCGTTTGGCATCAAGCCGTTCTTCTATGCCTGCGTGGACGGGGACTGGATCTTCGCCAGTGAACAGAAGGCCCTGTTTGCGCACCCCGGCTTGGAGCGAGTACCGGACCTCGACCGGATCAAAGAGCGGGCCGCTCTCGAATTTCTGACCGGCCAGGCCACGTTGTTTGCACACGTCCATCAACTACCGCCTGGCGCGTGGGCCTTCCTACGCCCCGGTGAGCAAGGGCCATGTCACGTGCGGTGGCAGCCTTACTACCATGTGCCAGCCGAAGCCATGATGGATACGGCAGCAGCCGCGGCAAGCATACGGGCCCGCTTCGTCGCCTCCGTCGAGGAGCAACTCATGGCGGACGTTCCCCTGGGCGTCATTCTCTCCGGCGGGCTTGACTCAGCAGCCGTCGCTGCGGTCCATCAATCCCTCTCGGACGATCCCATCCAGACGTTCACGATCGCAGAATCCGAGGAGGTGGCAGATTTTCAGGCGGCTCGTCGGCTGGCCGACCACCTGGGGACCGAGCACCATGAGATGTTCTTCGATGTGGATGACGTCGTCGAGGGGCTGCCCCAATACACGTGGCACAATGAGAACATCAACTACACCGAGTTCTTCTTCCAGCCGCTTTTTGCCTTCATGCGACAGAACGTCACGGTCGGCTTATGCGGCCAAGGCAGTGATGAACTCTGGGGCGGCTATGCCCGGTACCAGGACCCATTGGCTTTGGCCCGTGAGCGCATCGACCGGGTCCGCAAAGCAGACCCCGCACACAGTGAACAACTCTGCACGGAAGTGGCGTTGAGCCACAGCAGCGGCAGTGCCTTGGCGGAGTACGATCAGCTTGGGGGGCAGCTCAACAATTTCCAACTGCGGCTCGTGGATCGCAACTCCATGGCGAGCAGCCTGGAGGTGCGCGTGCCGTTCCTGTCGAGGCCGTTGCACCGTGCCAGTCGGGCCATGGCTTGGTCTCAGAAAGTGCACGATGGCATCGAGAAATGGATCCTTCGCAAGGCCCTCGAGGACGTAGGGCTCCCGCAGGACCTGGTCTGGCGTACCAAGGTCCCGGCCGGGCGAGCGACCGGGCCGAACGTGATGCAGCAATTCGAGACCCATGCCGCCAGCTTCGCGCGCACGGACCATCCCTTGAGGCACGTCTTCCAGCACCCCGCGGAGCAGGTGGTCTACGACCTGTGGCACGAGATCTTCATCGAGCGGGACGGAGTCAAGGGGCTTACGCTGGAGGATCTTGCATGATGCTGAGCGACTTGGACCGCGTGCTCGTAGAAGGCGCCGACAAGATCGAAGATCTCCTGGCATACCATCGCAACCAGGTCCTGTGCCCCGTCTACACTTCCGTCGACATCCGGCGCAACCGGCACAAGGCCGCCGTGGTCGATGCCAACGCCTTCCCCGCCGGTTTCAACAACCTCAGCGAACAGAGTTATGCCACGGCCGTCGAGGCGGTGCGCAGCTACATGGCCAAGGTGTACCCGGGCGCAAAGCGCCTGCTCGTGTTGGGCGAGAGCCACACGCGCAACAAGTGGTACTTCCAGAACCTGCGCGCCCTGCGCGATCTGTTTGCCGGCGCCGGCTACGACGTGACCCTGGGCACGATGGCCGACGAGCTCTTTCCACAGGCGACCGTCGAGACGGCCCTTGGCCACGAGATCACCCTGCACGGGGTCCTTCGCGACGGCGACGCCTTGATCGCCGACGGCATCGTCCACGATGTGGTGGTCCTCAACAATGACCTGGCCGGCGGAACGCCGGACCTGCTCGACGGCCTGGTCCAACCCATCACCCCGCCGCCCGTCATGGGATGGCATCGACGGCGCAAATCGGAGCACTTCCGGATCGTCAATGAACTGGCGCGACAATTGGGCTCGTACGTCGGGTTCGATCCATGGCTCATCAGCGCCGAATTCTCATGCGTCGATGGCGTCGACTTCAAAGCGCGCGAAGGGTTGGACGAGATCGCCGCCGAAGTGGACAAGGTCATCGCCCGCATCGCCGCCAAGTACGAAACGCAGGGGGTGGACCGGATCCCCCACGTGTTCGTCAAGGCCGATGCCGGCACCTACGGCATGGGGATCACGACCGCCACGAGCGGCGCGGAATTCTTGCGTATCAATAGCAAGGGGCGTGAGCGGATGGCCAAGGGCAAGGAGGGCGTCCAGACCACTTCCGTCATCATCCAGGAAGGGGTCCATACATCCATTCGGGCAGGAGCCGAAATGGCAGTGGCTGAGCCGGTGATGTACATGGTGTGCGGGCAGGTCATCGGGGGCTTCAACCGGATCCACAAGGACAAGGGCGATGACGCCAACCTCAATTCCCCCGGGAGCCACTTCGAGCCGATCCGCTTCTCGACGAAGGGCGCGCCCGGCGATGACGAAGCGACACTTGATGCCGTCAGCGCCCACGTCTACCAAGTGCTCGGCGAGATCGCCAGCATCGCGACGGGTTACGAATTGAAGCTCGCGCAAGGCGCCCCACTTCCCCAGTATCCCTAAAGCGGAATGTGGGCCACTTGGTCGATGATCAATGCGATGAGCAACAACCCCAGGTATTGGATCGTGAACAGGAAGAAGCTGCGATACACCTTGGGGCTCGGGTGGCGCAGCAGCTTCTCTGCATGGCGCAGCAGGGCGAACCCGAACAAAGCAGCGGCGACCAGGTAGACCCAACCAGCCGGACCATAGGGTAGCAGCAAGAACGTGCTGACGATGGTCAATACGGTGTAGACCATGATCTGCCGCCGTGTCGATTCATCCCCTGCCACAGACGGCATCATCGGGTAGTCTGCCGCGGCGTAATCCTCTTTGTACAACAGCGCCAGCGCCCAAAAATGGGCGGGGCTCCAGAAGAACAGGACCAAGGCCAGGATCCAGGCGGGAAGGGCCAGCGTACCCGTGACGGCGGCCCAACCGATGAGTGCCGGGAAACTCCCCGCGAATCCGCCGATGACCACGGCTTGGGCGGTCGCCGGCTTCAGGATGGCGGTGTAGAAGATGACATAGTATGCGATGGCCCCCAAGGTCAAGAACGCGGCAAGCCACGCTTCGATCACGGCGAGGGCCAGGAAGGACAGTAGGGCCATGACCGTGCCATAGGCCAAGGCATGGGTGACCGGGATGCGCCCGTCGGCGACGGCCCGCTTGGCCGTCCGGGCCATCTTGCGATCACGATCGATCTCGTAGACATTGTTGAACGCCCCGCTCGCCGCCGTGCTGAGGATGCCGGCTGCTGTGACCGCGACCATCGGCCCCGTGCCAGGCCATCCACGGCTCGCCATGAACATGGCCGCCCACGCTACGATCACCAGCAGCAGCATGATGCGCGGCTTGCTGATCTCCACGTAGTCCTTGACCGTGGCTTTCCAGGACCCGTTTGCTGTGCTCTTGGGCGCTTCAGGCGGGGGCGTGGTCACTTCGCCCGGGTTGGCGACCGGAGGAGGGCGGGTGACCTTCACCACAGGAGGCCCGTGGCGGGGTTTGAGCCAGATGAAGGCCGCGCTCAGGGTCGCGACAAAGAAGAACAATGTTGCCGTGGCCAAATGCAGTGTGGTGGCCCAGGCGTCGTTCTGTTGCAGGACGGTCAGTCCCCCGATGCCGATCTGGATGACCAAGATGATGCCCCCGATCGCTGGCAACAGGCGCGTCGGGCGGTTGAAGTCGCCCCGGAAGGCAAGCCAGGCATAGGCCAAGAAGAACGGCCCCAAGATGCTGGCGACCAACCGGTGGCTCCATTCGTACAGGATCTGGGCTTGGCTGTACGTGACCTCTTGGCCCTGGTACGTGCCGTTGTTCTCGATGCTCGGGAAGGGAGGCAGCCATTCACCGTAGCACTTGGGCCAATCGGGGCAACTCAGGCCGCTGCCGGTCGCCTTCACCCAGGAACCCAGCACCATGAGGCCATAGGTCATGGCCAATACGACAATGGACAACCTACGCAGCCAGAGGATGCGGTCTGCAGTGTCCACGGTGCGTCGCAGGTGCCCGTCTTTATCAGGCTTGGGGCCGGACCGCCAAGACTGCGACACTTGCGATGATGGCCAGCACGAGCACGATTCCGAAGGCAAACACCGGTTCGAAGATCAACCAGCCAGCGATGGGTCCGGCCACGAACGTTCCGAGGTACGCGATGATGTTCTGGGTGCCATGGCCTCGCCCCCCCGACGGGCCTGCGATCCGACTGACCTGGCTGGGCAGGACACTCTGGAGGACCGCATGCCCCGTGAAGAACACCGCCCCGGCGATCCACAAACCGGCGCCCGGCGTGCGCACGAAAAGACCGGCCGCGATGCCGATGGCCAAAATGCCGACCGCGACAGGGCCCAGGCGCCAACCGGCCTTGTCGATGCGCCGACTCAGGCCTCCCACCAGGAGGAGTGCCACGGTCAAGATCGGAAGCAAGACCTTCCAATCGGTCGTCGGCAAGAAAAACAGCGTCGTCGTCAGCGTGTAGTTACTGACGAATCCGACGAAGGCCAACACGGCCACGGGCGCCACCAACCGGACTCTGGCGGCGTGCGAAGAGGTCGCCAGGTGCAACCAAGGCACGGGGAGCGCCGCCACGAGCCCAATGGCGGCGGTCAACAAAAAGAGGCCTTGCATGCCGATCAGCGGGTACAAGAGTGGCCCGACACCGATGCCGAGCAGGAACCCAGCACCCGCCGGAATGCCGATCATGGCCATCGCCGTCGTCCGGCGCTCGCCAGGGATGGTCTCCCCGACCGCCGCCATGGCCACGCTGCTGATGGCACCGAACCCCTGCAGTAAGCGAGCCGCGATGAGCATCTCGATGGACGAAGCGAAGGCGGCGGCCACGGAGCCTCCGATGAACAGGGCGCTTGCGACCAAAAGCATCAGGCGTCGACCGAAACGGTCCGACAAGACGCCGGCGGGCCATTGCATCAACGCCATCGTCAATCCATAGGCGCCGAATGCCAGACCGACCATGGTCCCCGTGGTGGGAAAGACGTGCAAGAAATGCCACTTGAAATTGGGCAGGACCAGGCTCAATCCGAAGACGCGGCTGAACACCAGAAGCGCGGCGGTG
>JBFKXH010000009.1:0-17055 GCA_041638175.1 Thermoplasmatota archaeon | reverse complement strand
GAGTCTCGCTCCATGAGCGTCAGGCGGACCTCGGATTCAGCCGGGACCACCCACGGGCGCGCGCTGAGTTTGAAGGGCGCGATCGGCGCAAGCACCGTCCCGCGCACCGCCGGGTGCACCAATGGACCGCCCACGCTCATGGCGTATCCCGTGCTTCCGGTGGGCGTGCTGACGATGATGCCGTCGCCGCGGATGACGTCCATGGTCTCGCCGTCGACGGTGACCTGGAATCGGATCAATTTCGCGATGCGGCTCGTCTGCAGGGTCACCTCGTTGACCGCATCGGGCAACCGCTGATCTTCGAGGCAGACCGCCATCTTGTGCCGTTCCTCGATCCGGTGTTTGCCCGCCAAGATGACGTCGATGCCCGCTTCCGCCATGGCCGGTTCGACTTCGGCCAGGAACCCGATCGCCCCTGCGTTGACACCGAAGATCGGCTTCGTGGTCTGGCCTTGCGTGTGCAGGATCGTCCCGTCTCCGCCGACGGTGATGAAGTAGTCCACCTCTTTGTCCAGCTCTTTGAGTGTATGGCTGGGCATGTGCATGGCGCCGGCGACACCCTCCTCGACCAGCACGTCCTCGCCCTTGCTTTGCAGGATCTCAAAGAGCCGCTTGGACTCCTTCGCGACGTGGTCGATGCTGCCCTTGCCGACCATACCCCACTTCAATCGAACACCTCCAGGCCGCGTTCGTCGTGCACCGCGGTCAGACCGGTCCGTACGGTGAGGTCATACGGGACGTCGAGCGGGTCGCGTGTGCCGGGGGCCACGACACGGCCACCCGCCTCCTCCACGAAGAGTGTGCCGGCTGCGATGTCGATCACCCGAAGCCAGTCGCGCGGCACGTGGAACGCGTCCATGGCACCCGTTCCGACCAAGCAAAGTTCGAGGGCAGCGGAGCCTAGGTCACGCATGTGCCAGTTGCGTTTCTGGATGTCCGTGACGGTGTCCACGTCCGCATAATCGGCGATCAATGCGACGATGATGTCCTCCTTGTTGGACTTGTGATGCACCACGCTCTTGCCGTTGAGCGTGGCACCTTGGCCAGCTGCGGCCGCGTACGTGTCGCCGGTGACAAGACTGCGCACGACCCCGGCTTGGGTGCCACGCAGTGCATCGTGACCGACCGCCACGCTGGTGCAGAAGAACGGGATGCCCCGACCTGCGTTGCGTGTCCCATCGATGGGGTCGATGACGGCGCAGACACCGCCTCGCTTGCCGACCCTCCCTGCCTCCTCGCTCAATACATCGATGCCAAGCTCGACGGCCACCTCCAACATGGCGGTCTCGACGAGCTTGTCACCCCGGCTCGTCGCCGTGCCGTCGGCGCCCATGGCGACTTCATCTGCCAGGTCACGACGGCCCTGCAGATCCTGCCAGGTGTCGTACGCGACGTCGGCCAGTGCGTGGGCTTGTCGTAGGGCGTCCACGCGGCGGGACCCGGCGGCCGTGTCTTAATCCTCCCTTTGCCGTGCTTCCGCATGGGGGTCAGGCCCGAACAGGGGCGGCGGGGGCAATTGCCCGTTCTTCACGGCCTCGGTAGCCGCGCGGCTGCGGTACCAGAAGAACACGGGCAAGCCAGCCAACACCACCAGGAACGAAAAGAGCCGATTGAAATTGGCCCCACTGAAATTGACGATCTGGTCGTAGATCAGGTAACCGACGAACGAGAAAGCCACCAGTACGTAGGCGATCGGCACGAAGGGGTAGCCCCAGACCTTGTAGGGCCGCTCCAGGTCCGGGTGGGTTCGGCGCAGCACAAGGAGGCCGGCGGCGCTCAATCCATAGAAGAAGAATGAGATGAACACCACGTTGTCCGTAAGCGCCTCGAAGTCGAAGAACATCAGGAAGACACAGCCAAGCAAGGCTTGGAAGAGGATCGCCCAACCCGGCGTATGGTGCCGGGTGAGGCGCTCGAAGATGCGTGGGAAGATGCGGTCGCGCGCCATGGCATAGTAGATGCGCGGACCGCTCAGCGTGATGCCGTTGAGTGCGCCAAAGACGCTGACCAAGATCATGCCCGCCACGATCTTCTCGCCGTTGTCGCCAAACAGCGTGTTGGCGGTGTTGGTGGCCACGGTCTTGGCCGAATCGTTGATGCCGGCCACGCTCGCGTCGGCCAGGCCCTGGAAACCGAGCACGTTGAGGTACCCGATGCTGATGGCAATGTAGAGGACCATCACGCCGACCAGCCCCAGCAACATCGCCTTGGGGATGTTCTTGCCCGGGTTCTTCAGTTCGGACCCGACGCGCACCACGTTGGTCCACCCATCATAGGCGAACAAGGCACCCACCATGGCGACACCAAAGAACATGGCCGGGTCGAAGCCGGAGACCAGCTCGTCGCCGTTGCCGCGATCGACCGTCACCTCGGTGCTCTCGAAGAAACCGACCTCACTGGTCAGGGCATCGCCCGTGTAGCTGAGGGCCGCAACGGCCAAGCCGAAAATGACCAGGCCCTTGGCGACCGTGAAGACCATCTGCACACCGCCACCATACTTGACGCCGTAGTAATTGACGATGGACAGCGCCGCGATCAGGCACATGGCAAACAGCCGGGCGGTCGTGAACGGCGGGAAAAAGTCGCCCGGGATGTCAAACAACGTCGTCCCATCCGGATTGTCGGCGATGACGAAGAGCTGATTGGCAAAGACGATCGCCAACGCCGCGGCGCTCCCCGCCAGGTTGATGGTGAACGCCACCCAGCCAGACATGAAGGCCGCGAGACTCCCCATGCCCTCCTTGAGGAACACGTATTCGCCACCTGCCTTGGGGAAGATGGTCCCCAGTTCGGCGTAGGTCAAGGCGCCCATGAGCGTCATCAGGCCAGCGATGACCCACAATGCGACGATCATGGCCGGACTTCCCGTGCCTTGCGCCACCCGATTGACACTCAGGAAGATGCCGCTTCCGATCACGATGCCAACGATCATGCTGACCGCACCGAACAGATTCAACTCTCGGAGCAGGCCATCGCCTTTGGGCTCCGCAGGGACCGCGACCTTGACCATCGACCGAGGGCGATGGCGTCGCGGCGCCTATGACGGTTTTGCTTGGACCAGAGGCCGGTCGCTCGGAACCCTTTATCTTCTTCAGCGGCTCCGCCGGCCTGAGCCCCATGAAGGAACAGGCAGAAGCGCGGACCCTGAAGGAAGGCCGCTACATGCTCATCGATGACGAACCCTGCAAGATCGACTCGATCAGCAAATCGAAGCCTGGCAAACACGGTGCCGCCAAGGTGCGTATCGAGGGGCGCAACATCTTCACGGGCGCCAAGCGCTCGTACATGGGCAGTGTCACGGACAAGATCTGGATCCCCAGCATGGACCGCCGCAGTGCCCAGATCCTCGCCATCATGGGCGACCAAGCGCAGATCATGGATTCGGAGACCTTCGAGACCTTCGAATTGCCGATCGGCGACGTCGAAGGTGCCGAGGCGGGCAAGGACTGCGTCTACATCGAGTCCATGGGGCAGCGCATGCTGCAATCCGTTTCCGGAAACTGAGTCCTTCGATCCCTCGGCGTCAGGCCCTCGGGCAACGAGTGGGACGCCTTGAAGTCGGCCTTGCGCCCGCTACATCGGACCGGAAGGTTTGAAGATGCGGCAATATCATGGAACGAAAGTATGGTGGGGCTGGGCGGCCGCCAGGTTCTCGCAACGTCGACGAGCGATGACGCTCCGCCCGTGATCCACATCGCCTTCAACCGAAGCCCTGACGGGATGCGGGCTGCCTTGAGCGGCCAAGGCACCTGGTTCGTGGACGCCACCGGCGAGAACGTCGGCCGCATGATGTTCGCACGCAACGTGGTGTTCATCGATGCGCCCGTCACGTTGGAGCAGACGGTCAACCGACTGCGGGCCTTGTGCCATCGCATCGGCAGACCCGGGCGGGTCTTGATCGACTGCGCCGACAAGGTGGCCAACGAATACGGAGCCCTCCGCTTGAGCGACTTCCTTCGTAAGGCAAGTCAGATCGCCAACGATTCGGACTATGACCTGGAAGTGGTCATGCATGACACGGCGCCAGAACTGGTCAAGGTCGTCAAGCGCGCCATCAAGGCTGGACGATCATGAAATGGGACATCCTCGTCGTCGAGGACAACGAGCCCGACCGCGTGTTCCTGCGCATCACATTGGAGGAGACGCCCCACACGTTGCACATGGTCAAGGATGGCGCCGAAGCGCTCCGGTATTTGCGCCGGGAAGACGAATATGCGACGGCCGAGCGCCCCGATCTGGTCCTGCTTGACATCAACATGCCAGGCATGAGCGGCCACGAGGTCCTGGAGGCGATCAAGCAAGACCCCGCCACTCAAGGCATCCCGGTCGTGATGCTCACGACCTCGAAGGCCGACGAGGACGTGGACAAAGCGCTCATGAACGCCGCCGATGCGTACGTCTGCAAGCCCCTCGAGCTCGAGGAATTCGAACAGGTCACCGCGACCTTGCGGTAGATGTTATGGCCCCCACGCGATGGGGGCGCCCATGGAGCCCTTCTACGACCGACTCGCCGCAAGTGCGCAGCGTGCCGGGAGTTGGCTGTGCGTGGGCCTGGACCCGGATCCGAACAAGTACCCGAAGGGGGTCGGTCTCGACGACACCATCGGATTCCTGCAAGGGATCGTGGAAGCGACCTCCGACGTGGCGTGTGCCTACAAGCCAAACGCCGCCTTCTTCGAAGCCCTGGGAAGCTACGGGCACGAAGCCCTTCTCGAGACCATCGCCAGCATTCCGCCGGGAACGCCCGTGATCTTGGATGGCAAGCGCAACGACATCGGCAACACCGCCGCAAAGTACGCTGAGGCCGCCTTCGATGAGCTTGGCGCGGACGCGGTCACGGTCACGCCGTACTTGGGCCGTGACACGGTCGCGCCATTTGCTGAGTATGCAGAAAATGGGGTGTTCCTGCTTTGCCGGACGAGCAACCAGAGCGCCGGTGATTTCCAGGACCTTCAGGTGGACGGCAAGCCGTTCTGGCATCACGTCGCCCGGCAATCCATGGAATGGAACCAAGAGTTCGGCAACCTGGGTTTGGTCGCAGGCGCGACGTACCCTGAGGAACTGGCGTCCATCCGTGCCCTGGTCGGAGATGGGGTGCCGCTCCTGATCCCCGGCGTCGGTGCCCAAGGCGCCGATGCCGCGACGACCCACGCCAAGGGGGCCGACAGCAACGGGCAACACGCCTTGATCAACGTGGGCAGGGGCATCATGTACGCCGGTGCAGGCGAGGATTGGATCGACGACGTGCGGACCGCGGCCCGCCGGTTCGCCGCGGAGCTTTGATGCCCCACGAACGGGTGACCGTACGACCGAGCCACGGACCCCACAACAGTCTGTGGTACGTCTACCGCGATGTCGGGTTCTTCCGGGTCTTCTGGAACACCCTCTGGATCCTGCTTGCGCGGTGGGCGCCCAGTCAACGTCTCAAACGTGGCATGTACCGCCTCACCGGCGCCAAGGTCGGCAAGCACGTCTCGTTCGGCTTCGAGGCGACCTTGGACATCCTGTACCCGCAGGACATCACCATCGGCGACGACTGTATCATCGGCTATGACTCGACGATCCTCTGCCATGGCTACATGCGTCGTGAGTCCCAGCGTGGCCCGGTCACCATCGAGAAAGACGTCTCCATCGGCGCCAATACGCTCATCCTGCCGGGCGTCACGATCGGTAAGGGCGCCGTGGTGGGCGCCATGAGCCTGGTCAATCGGGACATCCCGGCGGGCGAATTCTGGGCCGGAGTGCCGGCCCGTCGGATCCGAGGCGACGAAGAGGAGTGATCAGCGCCTCAGGATCTGCACTTCGCGCCCGTCAAGCCCTTCGTCTTCCACGAACGGACCAAGCTGCGCGATCAGCCCATCCACATCGATGCCCCATTTTTTGGGTGCATGGGGGGCCAGCCGGTCGGTGGCGTTGCGGTAGTGATTCTCCACGCCGCGCTGGATCCTCTTGCCGTGTTGGACCAGCATCGCGGCCGCCATGATGAGCCCCTGGACGAAACGCTTGTCCTCCCCGTGCAGCTCGAGCCATAGGTGTTCCCAGGCCTCGTGGGCGTGCCAGTGCGCCCCTTCATTGAACAGGGTGATGCCCTCCGCAAGCCATGCCTCGTGCTGGGCCTGCATCAGTAGGGGCGCTTGGGCTTGCCTGCGCCGGCATCGAAATTCTTCCAGACCTTGACGCCGCACCACCGGGGGCCTTCGGGGCAGCATGCGGCGACGTCGTCTTGCTTGTCCGCTGGCTGGCATGCGGCCACGAACGAACAAGGTGGGCCAAGGAACCGGGTCAATTCGGGATGGACTTCCTGCACTTGCCGCAGTTCATCGAGCGCCGCATCAAAGATCTCTTTCTGGGCATTGAAGCAAAGGCGTAGTCGCCACTTGTGGATGAAGCTCAGCAGGTCACCGCTTTGCGTATAGTAGATGTTGGTGGCGTTGGGAAGCAGGTAGGTGGCGTCCTCGCGGGGGATCCCCATCTGGACCAACCGGTGCATGGCATCCCATAGTTTGTCGATGGCCATGTCGTACAGGGCCTTGGCCTCCGCATCCCCTTCGATGACATCGGGCGTGTAGACGTCTGGCTTGGGCCCGAGACAGCGATGCAGGAGCGGCCGCGTACCGGGCGTCATTCGATGGCGCTGGTCCTGGGCGTACGCGCTCAGGCTCTGGCGTTTGTGGAATGTGTAATGCACATGGCGCAAGGACCGCAGGGTCGGGCTGTGGTCCCATGTGTTGAGTGTGTCGTTCCAGACCTTGTTGAGCGCCGGGTCGAGCACCTTGGGCAGGATCTCGTTGTCCGCCATGCCGCTGCCGGTCACTTCCCGGACCGCGCTGGCGACGAGGCTGCCCCCGTGCGGTGTGGCATGCACCAACTTGCTGGTGTGCCCATCCAGACCCATGGAGGGCTTGACCGGCGTGTCGGTCGAAAGATCCCATTCGACCAGGTCGTGTGCCTCATGCGCCTCCTCCTCGATCTTGGTGACAAAATCCGGGTCGACGGCACGCACCGCTTCGACCATCTGATGGACGACTTCCCGCGCCTCTTCCGCGCAGTTCTGGGCGTTGGCCATGCGGACATACCGCAGCAAGACGATGCCACTGATGGTGTGATACAGCTTGGTGCCCGCGGCGACGGGGATGACGTAACGGGCCATTTCCTGGCTCTTCTTTTCCGCCTCCGATTGGATCTGCTTCTGAGATTGGCCCTTGATCTTGCCGATCGCGGACATGACCTTGATGTTGCTTTCCACAAGCCGTTCACGTAGGTCGTGGTAGGTGTCCCAGCTGGCCCGGACCGCCTCCTCGAACACAGCCATGGCCTCGTCGTTGCTGTGCACCGTGGCCGGGCACACCACCTCGGCGTGCTTCATCTCGACGTACCGCTGGCTTTGCTGCTCGGAATTGTAGAAGGTATGTTGGTGCAGGAACGACTCCACCACGTTCCGGCTCACACCTTCCAGGCCGAACACGAACGTCGGGTGCTGGAACGGCGTGTGATGGCCCGCCTCGTAGATCGACTGGGCGATGCGATCATCATTGGGCGAACGGTCCGTGGCCATCTGGGCAAAGACCTGCACGGCGTTTTGGACGTCTTGGTCGTCCACGGCGTCGAGGATCGTTTCCACCAATTCGATGCGGCGCTCGGCTTCGGTCTTGCTTCGCCCGATCTCATCCAATTGCGCTTCGAAATGGGGCAGGGCATCCAGGAGACTCAAGCGGGTACGTTCCCCCTTGGGCGTCAGCTGGCCGACGAACACGAAATCCGCTGCATAACAGGTGCGTGCCGACGCCACAGCCAACCCGTACGGGTCATGGGTGTACGCCACCAGCGACACTTTGGGTTGCAGTCCCCGGACCTCGCGCGCCTGCACGGTCTCAGCCATCAACCGCCAGAGGTCGCCGGTGTCTATCAAGCCTTGGGGCCAACGGACGTCCGGGACGGCGCCGGCCCCGGCACCCTTTTTTACTTTCCCCCTGTGGAAAGACCCGTGAGTGAGAACGAGGCGGACAAGAAACCCGCGCCAGAGGAAGACGAAGACGAGCGTGAGATCGTTGCGTCCAAGCGCGCCGTGGGCGCCAAGGCGGCCCGTGCAGCACAACGCGCCGAAATGGCCAGCCTGCACGACCAGGACGACACCGGCCCGATCCGCGTCCAGCTTCCCGACCCCAAGAACCGCGAGATGTTCGCCATCGCCGATCAATTGCTCGGCGCCAGCAAGTTGATCGTCATGTGCGAAGACGGCAAGAGCCGCATGGCCCGCATCCCGGGCAAGATGAAGCGCCGCCAATGGATCAAGCCCGGCGACCTGATCGTCATCCGTCCCTGGGACATCGATGACGGCAAGGCGGACGTCAAGTTGCGCTACATCCGCACGCAAGCAGCGCAGTTGAGCCGCCGGGGCATCATCCCCGAGTTGCTCGACCACGGCTTCGCATGAACGACGAGGTGCGTGAGCACCACGTAGAACTGGATCCGGACGCGCCGCTGCTCGATCTGGACGACATTGCAGACCTGGACGATGGGGTCGCAAGCAACGACGAGTGGGCCTTCGAGCAAGCCGACCGGATGGTCAAGAAGCTACCGCAGCGGGAAGGCAAAGACCGTCGCACCGAAGGAGAGGTGTTCGACCATCACACCTTGATGACCCTTCACAAGATGCTCCTCCATGGCGTGCTCAAGAGCCTCGATTTCCCCGTCAGCACCGGCAAGGAAGCCAACGTGTTCCGTGGCACGACCCCCACCGGCGGCCTGGTCGCGGTGAAGATCTATCGGGTCAACACGTCCACCTTCAAGCACGTCCTGCAGTACATCCAGGGCGATGAACGGTTCGAGAACGTCAAGGGCGACAAGCGGGCCCTCGTGCACGCATGGGCCCAAAAGGAATTCCGCAACCTCGCCCGCATGCGGGAAGCCGGACTGGACGTTCCGGAACCCATCCGTGTCCTGAACAATGTCCTCGTCACCGAATACATCGGCGACGAGGAGAGCGCCTGCCCGAAGCTGAAGGACCTCGGTCGCCTCGACCTGCACCAGGCTGAACGGTTCTGGCAGAAACTGCGCGATGATTATGCCACCTTGTACAACGAGGCAGGCCTCGTGCACGCCGACCTGAGTGAATACAACATCCTCGTCGAAGACGCCGACGACCTGGAAGCCGCCAACCCGCGCATCATCGATGTGGGCCAAGCGGTCCTTCGCACCCACCCCATGGGCTGGGAATTCCTGGCCCGCGACGCAAAGAACCTGACCGGCTTCTTCAAGCGTCAACGCCTCCGTATCACCCCCGAAGACCTGACCGACCACCTGAGGAAATGACCTCGATCCCCTCCCCATGATCTACATCCGAATCCCGAAAGACCGCATCGGCGTCCTGATCGGACCCAAAGGCAAGATGCGCAAACAACTCTCACAGCGCTCCGGCATCAAGATGGATGTCGATTCCGAGCAGAACGAAGTGACCCTGCACGACGAGATCGAAGGGGTGGACCCCCTGATGCTCCTGAAGATGCAGGACATCGTCAAGGCCATCGGCCGCGGCTTCAGTCCAGAGCACGCCACCCGTCTCTTCAGCGATGATGCCTACTTCGAACTGGTCGACATCCATGACTTCGTCGGCAAGCACAAGAGCCACGTGCGCCGGGTCGCCAGCCGCATCATCGGGTCCGAAGGCAAGACCCGACGCATCATCGAAGAACAGACGGGGTGCGACATCGCGATCTACGGCCACACGGTCGCCATCATCGGCGAGATCGAAGAGCTGCAGATCGCCAAGCAAGCGGTCGAAATGATCCTCCGTGGCGCCGAACACAGCTCCACCTACCGGTTCCTCGAGAACAAGCGCCGTGAGGCACGCCGCGCCTCGGGCGAACTCTGGGATTGACGACGCCTCGACCCGGCGCTTTTTTGGCCGCGGGCCGGTCGCACACCCGTGAGCGATGAAGCACCCGGATGGGCCGACTACCGCGCGACCGCCGCTTTGGCCGGCTCCTTCGTCGTGACAGCGCTGCTTGCCGTATTGTTTGCCGCCCCGTTCCGGGCCGCCAACCTGCAGGCGTTCGAAGACCCCGAGAACGTGGGCAACAGCGTCGGGTACATCGTGCTGCTCCTCGCGTTCACCGCCTTGCTGCTGTGGATCGCCAAGAAAGGCAAGCAATGGATGATCCAGGCCATCATCCTCGTCGCGGTCGGTTCCACGGTCGCGTACGTGGTGGCACCCATGCTGATGTGGTTCACCCCCCTTGGACCCACGACCTCCTGGGGCATCGGCATCGCACTGGCCGTGGCATCCACGCTTGCCCTGTACAAGCACCCTGAATGGTACGTCATCGATACCGTAGGGATCCTGGTCGCGGCGGGCGCAGCTGCCATCTTCGGCATCAGCCTGGGCCTCCTGCCGGTCATCGTCTTGCTGGCCGCCCTGGCGATCTATGACGCCATCGCCGTCTACAAGACCAAGCACATGCTGGACCTGGCCGACACGGTCATCGACCTGCGGTTGCCGATCCTCTTGGTGATCCCGAAGCATCGCGGCTACTCGTTCCTGGCCGAAGCGGCCCAGTTCAAGGACGCCAGCAGCGAGAACAAGGAGGAACGGGAAGCATACTTCATGGGCTTGGGAGACCTGGTCATGCCGACCATCTTGATCGTCAGCGCCTTGGTGTTCCCCGTCGCCGGGTCCATCGCGCCAGTCCTGGGCGCATTCGTCGGCATGATGGTCGGGTTCTCCGTGCTGATGGGCTTCGTGCTGAAAGGCAACCCCCAGGCAGGCCTGCCGTTGCTCAACGGGGGGGCCATCATCGGATTCCTCGCCGGAGTCTACCAAGCGACCGGCGGACTGGTCTTCTGGTGACCCAGAGGTTTTCTGGATCAAGCCAACAACCTTTCAAGGCCACCGACCCATGATGTTGCGTGCCCGCGCGCCTGGTCCACCTTCCTGAAAAGAACCCGTACGATGCCATCACGGCACGTGTCGCGGCGCTTTCCCAGGAACAGGACGTTCTCGTCATGACGGCCCGGGCGCCCGCCCCCACCCTGAAAGAGAGCTACGAAGCCGCCGGCGCCAACATGGATCGCGTCTACATCTTGGACGCCATCAGTTCTCCGATGGAGGCCGACGGGGGCGACCACGAACATTTCGTGCACAACCCCGCGCTCTTGGAATTGATCACCAAACGCGCCTACGTCATGATGAAACGGGTCGCCAAGGGCCGGGTCACCGCCATCGCCGACTGCGTTGCCAGCTTCGCGCGCCACAGCCCGCCGGAAGCCCTCGTCGGGATCCTCCAGTATACGTTCAGCACTTCCATGAACGAATTCACGGACATCGAGTACATGGTGCATCCCGATTTCGTCACCCACGAAGCCTATCCATTGATCCGCCAACAATTCGATGACCGGCCCCGATTGGCCGCTGACGGGGGCCTGAGCCCTTGAACGGGTATGCCAACGGTGAAAAACCCCCGTTCCATCGTTGAGTAGGGATGCACAGTGGATACTGAGGTCACCAACTTCATCAAACTCCCCGTTTACACGGGCAAGGGTCACTACGTCGGCGTGGTGCAGAACGTCATTCTGGACCTTCCGAACCGCCGCATCGGCAGCCTGCTGCTGACCCGCACCAACACCAAACTCATCGAAGGCGGCCAGAACGTGGCCGTGCCCTTCCGTTGGGTCGCCAGCGCAGGCGACATCGTCATCTTGAGCCACTTCCCCGAAAAGATCGTCGCCCCGGTGACCGTCGAGGAAGAGCTGGAAGAAGAAGTGGCTGCGTAACCTTAAGCGACACAGCCATTTCGACCGTCGATGCGGTCGATTGCATTGGTTTTGGGAATTGCTTTGCTCAGCGGTTGCGCTGGATTTGAAGACGACAAGGCTTCTGATGAGTCTCCACTGGAGGCCTGCCTGGATGGCCCTGCGGCAGAGCTGATCTTTGAGCGGGCCGAAGACCACGTCATGGATCTTCTTTCGGACCTTGACGAAACGTTCACGATCGTTCTCGTCGGCACGCTAGAAGGCGAAATCGACACGATGACGATCTCGTATGATGCCCCCGCCAATGCCGCCTTGATCTCCGGCAACGAATTCGACATGCGCACGGCAGGTGGATTCTATTCCGTGGTCGATGCATCGCTGGACGGATTCTACGGGCGCGACATGGACCCCGCCAGCAGCGCCAAGGCATTCTTGGAGGAGATCCTGGGTGAAGATGATCTTGGCGTCTCCTTTGCCGATGACCCTGTGGCATCAGACTACGCGGTGGAATGCAGCACCCTTGGCGGCCAGGAGGTCGTGACCTTCACCTATGACGACGGGACCGTGCAGGACGTTTTCACCGTGGAGCGGGCCAGTCCGCACCGGACGCTCACGGGCAGTTCCGTCGACCCTGCTCTCCAGGACAACTTCCGTTTCAGCATCTCCTACGATGACCCGAACATCGTGGTAGACAGCAGCCAACCTCGCATCTTCCCCACGTTCGAGGTTCTGCTTGAATCATACGACGATGTAGGAGACGGTATGATCGAGCTTTCGACCTTCGGCGCCGACACGGAATGGGTCCCCATTGCAGACCTCGACCTGTTGATCGTCGACGAATACGGAGACCCCTGGGATCTGTATGAATTCGAGCCTGGACTTTGGGAGATCGACGAAGGCTACTACGAATTCCGGGACATCGATCAAAACGGCCTCCTGAGCGCCGGAGACAGCATCGAGGTCGGACTCCAGTACGGGTTCGATTGGGGGCTCTTTGACAACTGGGCCGATGATACGGCCGACATCATCTACGCCTGACCTGAACCCGTTCACCCTCCGCGACCCTTATCAACCCCTACCGGTGGGGCCGCCACGTGACCACGAAGGACCTCATCGCCCGCCGCCTGGTGGGCATCGAGATGTCGGGCATCCGGAAGATGTTCGAAATGGCGGGATCAGACTCCGTCAACATGGGACTGGGCGAGCCCGATTTCGAGCCCGCGGAGCACATCCAACAGGCCCTCTTCGAGGCCACGCACACAGGCAACAACGGCTACGGTCCCAGCCTCGGCCTGCCGGCCCTTCGTGAATCGCTTGCAGACCGCATCCGAGAATACCGGGGCGAGAACGTGAGCGCCAACAACATCATCGTCACGGCCGGCGCCACCCAAGGGTTGATGGCCATCAACCAGACCTTCGTGGACCACGGCGACGAGGTCCTGGTGCCCGACCCCGGCTTCGTCTTGTACGACGCCCAGACGCGCATCTGCGGGGGCTTCCCCATCCATTACTCGCTGTTGCCTGAGAACGGCTACCAGCCAGACCTGGACGAGATCCAGGAAAAGATCACGCCCCGCACCAAGTTGTGGGTCATCAACACCCCCTCCAACCCGACGGGTGCCGTCATGCCCAAGGAGATGGTGCGTGCCTGCTGCGAGATCGCCGAGGACAACGGCATCATGGTCGTGGCCGACGAGGTCTACGACTTCCTTACCTACGACGAGCCCCACCACAGTTTCCTGACCCACATGGACAACGTGATCTGGGTCAATTCCTTCAGCAAGACGTTCGCCATGACGGGGTGGCGCCTTGGGTGCATCGCCACCAAACGCGAGTACGTCAACGCCATCGAGACCATGCACTACTACACGGTCGCCTGCCCCCCGACGCCGATCCAACACGCCGGCATCGCGGCACTGCAGGGCCCGCAGGATCAAGTGGAAACGATGAAGGAGACCTTCCGCCAGCGCCGCGACCTGATCACCAAGCGCATCCAGGAGATCGAAGGGCTCCACATGGACGCCCCAGGCGGCGCGTTCTACGCCTTCCCACGCTACGACCATGACATCTCGAGCGTCGATCTGTCCATGAAGCTGGCCAAGGCGGGCCTCATCTGCAGTCCCGGCAGTGCCTTCGGACACCTTGGCGAAGGCCACCTGCGCTTCAGCTATGCGTGCAGCCAAGACGAGATCGACCGCGGCATGGACATCCTGCGGGACGTCATGGGCAGCTTGCCGACCAAGGCGTGAACTGACGCTGCACGCGTCGACACGGAGCCCCACCGGACGCCCGCGCTCGCTGCGCGGACCAGAGCGCCCGCTGGCCCCGCTTGATCGACACGTTCCCACGACGGCGCACGCGCCAGCGGTCACCCTAAGGCGGCGAGCCAGGTCGCTCTTGGCCAGGGGCCCGCCCTACGACTTGGTGACAGGCACCGAGAAGGCCACGTCATTGCCGCCGAAGGCGACGGTGCCGGTCCAGTTCGCGGTGTAGGTCACATCGACGCCGTCTTGGGAGACCTGATAGTTCAGGTCGATGGCGTAGTCGCCAGGCGCCAGCGCGGTGGTGACCGTGCCGTTCATGGAGCTGGTGAGGCTGCGGGTGAAGCCGTCGGGGCCGGTCACCGTGAACGGGATGCCGCCGAAGGTCTCGCCACTGCCTTGCAGGGTGAACGTGGTCTGACTGGTCTTGACGGTCAGGCCGACGTCCAGTTCGGCCGTCTCGCCTGCGGGTACCTGAGCGGTGCGCGTCGCATCGTTGTAACCGGTGGCCTTGATCGTGATGCTCTTGGCGCCCGGTTGCAGGCCGCTGAAGGTGTACATGCCTGCGCCATCGGTGGTGGTCGTCATGCTACCCAGGGTCACGGTGGCACCGGCGATGGCCGTGTCGTTCTGACCGAAGGCACCGTCACCATCCAGGTCGCGGTACGCGTGGCCACTCAAGGCGCCGCGCTGCACGGTCAGATGGGCGTCGTTGACGCTGTGTCCAAAGCGCGCCTGTTGCTTGCTGAACTGGTACGCGGTGCTGTTGGCCACTTCCATGCCACCGATCCGGACGCTCAGGGTCAGATCATCGTCGACGCTGAACGGTGCCAGGACCGTGTACGTGCCGGAGGCATCCGTGGTGCCCACATCGTGGCTGGCTCCGAAGCCGTCCACGAAGGTGACCTGCGCGCCTTGGACGGCAGCGCCGGCATCGTCGCGCACCACGCCCGTGACGGTCACGCCGCGGAAGTATTCCAGCAGCTCGACCGATTGGAACCCGGTCTCGCCCATGGATTCGTGGATGACGCGCCAGTGGCTCAGGCCTTCACCGGGGGTGAAGCCGTTGCGCTGGTGGCCGAAAGCACGAGCATACATGGAATCGTAGAAGGCTTCCGTGGGCGTCAGGCCCAGTTGCACGGGCGCGCCTGGGTTGGTCTGAGAGGGCGCTTGGCCGGCAGGCAAGGCACGGTACGTGGAGCGGCCTTCCGGATACACGTCGTAGGCGCGTCCGGAGGCGTCCGTGACCGTCGATTGCCCGAGGCGGTACGAGTTGCCGTTCTTATCCTCGCCGTACTGGGTCAGCTGCAGGTTGAGGGTCTCGCCGCGGTACCCGTAGCTCAGGAAGTCGTCCGGGTTCTTGTTGGCCAAGAACGCCGGGGCGTAGAAGATGCCCGCGTTCTCCGCGCTGACAGGGTACATGCGGACGTCGACGCCGAAGTAACTGACGCGCTTGCCTGCTGCATCCGTGACCGCGTCGTAGAGCCCGAAGATGTCGTCGCCGCCCATGTCGACGGCGGCGGACATCAAGGCGTACTCCTTGTCGTAACCGCGCATCGGGCCGATCTGGAGGAGGCTGCTGTTGTAGCCTTCCAGGACCGTGGCGACGGCAGGCGTGTACGCGGCGCGGTCGTCTCGGTGGTAGTCCGAGTTGAGGACCAAGATGGTCAGCCAGGCCATGCCTTCCTGTTCGGATTCGCTTGCCAGGAAGCGGCCGGCCAGGTTGTAGTGGTTCTGGAACGGATCGGCCACGGTGGGGTGCGCCCCGATGTTGGTGGCCCAGTGCCCGTAGTCCCACCAGGCGATGAAGCCCGGCCGGTCTTCGAGCGCCGTCTCGGTGTCGAGGGCCGCAAGAGCGTTGAAAGCGTCGAGCCAACCGTTCTCCTTGATGTCGAAGTCGATCCCGAAGGCGCCCAGGCGCTTGGTGTCGGGGTTGCGGCAGTCGTCCACCTCACAGGGGATGGCCGCATCGACGCCGATCCAGACGTTCGGGAGGATGAAGAACGCGAAGACCATGAGGCCACCGCCGACGGCGCGGCTGTTGAGGCTGCGCATGCCCGCCTTGAAGGTGTTCTGGCCGTGCTGCTGGCGGAAGCGCTTGCGCACCGTGTCGAGCTTGAGCCAGTCGGTGAACTTGGGCATCATGGCCGCGGCCAGGATGGCGAACACAGGGGCCGCGTTCATGACGAAACGGCTGGCTGCGAAGGCCATGAACAGGGCCACGAAGGTCCAGGCGACCATCAGCGTCTGCGGGGCGTCTCCCTTCCATGCCTTGCGTAGGGCGTACCAGAGGCCGCCGAACGCGATCAGGAAGGTGAAGAAGCCGAAGCTTGCGGCCACCCGTCCCAGTTCACTGCGCTGGGCTTCCGCGATCGTGGTGTACAGTTTGGTCTGCTCGAAGTAGCCAAGACCGGTGAAGATGGTCTGGCCTACGTTGGGGAAGACCAGCAGCATCAGCACAAGGCCCAGGGTGCCTGCGATGGCGAGCGCCGGGAAGACCAAGATCGAAGGGAGGTCACGGGTCGGCACCAGGATCAGGCCGACCACCAGCACACCGAGCAACACGTAGATGCCAGCCCAGATGGTGGTGTCCTGGAACGTGGGGAACGCTGCGTAGTACACCATCGGTAGGATCGTGACGATGAACAGGGGAAGCAAGTAGAACGCCCACAGCGCGGTGCTGTCCTTGTTCTTGACGTGGTCGTTGAGAAGTTGGAGGCCGACGGCGACCGCCATGACGGCCAGTACGTACGGGTACCCCTTCCAGGTCAATGCGGTGGCACTCAGGGCCACACCGGCCAGGGCAGACCAGAGCATGGCCTGCTTGTTGTGCCGGAAGGAATTGGCGATGCCTTCCTTCAAGGCGGCCGGGTGGCGCCAATCCTTGACGTATTCTCGGTCGTCTAGGACCTTGAGGCCCTTGATGGCGAAACTGATCGCCAGAACGATCCAGAACATGGTCGTGGCGTCGTGGTCAGCAAAGCCGAACACGCCGCGCTGGATGTGCGGTGCGCTGACGGCCATGAAGAACGCCGCCCACAAGCCG